>CAZRSD010000229.1:0-3143 GCA_964602645.1 uncultured Myxococcales bacterium | reverse complement strand
GAGCGGTTTCAAAAGGCGCAAGCAGAGCAAAAACGCGGCGTCATCATGGAGAAGGATTTTCTCCATGCGCATGCCAATTTTGCGCACAAACAAGCGGAGCGAAATGGCGCGCTGATCGATTATCGCGCAAGTATCGCGGAGCTTGGGTTAGTGCTTGGCATGAACGAAGAGTTTGCCATACAAGATCCCGATCAGCTCATGTTTCAGCCACTGAATGGCGATACCGACAGGCTCATCGAAGTGGCACTGCAGAATCGCCCCGATTTGCGCGCCGAGCGACAAACGTTGCGTGTGGTTGAGAAAGAACGCTTCGGTCAGTTTTTGCAGTTTTTGCCGACGTTGTCGTTGCAAGGTGATGCTAAATACACGTCGAATGATCGCAGTTTGATCGGCAAGAATTTTACCTATGCGATATCGCTCAACGCGCAGATGTCACTGTTTGATGGTGGATTGAGCATTGGGCAATTGCGTGAGACGGCGCTTCGACGACAAGAAAGCGAAATTCGCATCGGTCAGCTTAGACGCGACATTGATGCAAAAGTGCGTGGACGCAAGGAACGCCTCAACCAGCTTGCGCTCCTCGAGCGCTCCTCAGAACTCTTGGCAAAGGCTGCCGCAGAATCTGAACATGTCGCGTCGTCACGTCACAAACGCGGCATGATAGACCTGCAAGAATTTCTCGAGTTCAGCGACAAACGCTTGAATGCCGACATCGCGCTTAAAAAAGCGCAATCTGATGTGAACGAAGAGAAGCTTGCACTTATTTTCGAGGCTGGCTTACTTACGCCACAATTCCTCGAGTAACGCGGTAAAAATCTCTATGTCGCTTTGGCTTCCAATTCTAGATTGAGCTATGATCTAGAGCGGGGGGCAGAGCAATGTACTGGTTTAATCGCTGGCTTTTTTCTATCGTTTCAGTTTCTGTGTTGTTCTTAGGCGCTGCATGCGAACGCGAGGCCTGTAATTTGCCGAACGGTCCTTATAACTGTTCGAATGAGGATCTGACTGGCTATAGCTTCAACGCAAAAGAACTCACCAACGCTGATTTCTCGCGCATCGAGGGTAAATTCGCGAATTTTGAAAACGCGAATCTTCAGGGCGCCGATTTCTCGCAAGCAGATCTTACGGAAAGTAATTTTCGTAATGCCAATCTCGAGGGTGCAAATATGACCGGCGCGCTCGCCGCCGATTCGCAGTGGAACAATGCCAACATTGTAAACGCATCGCTCTTAGCAGCTGTTCTCAAGCGTGCGTCGTTTCAAAAAGTAAAAGCAGGTCGCGCTGATTTTACGTCGGCATCGCTTGAAGGCGGAAAATTTCAAGGTGCTGATTTGGTGGAAGCGAAATTCAAACGCTCGGATTTGTCGAATGCACAGTTTGGAGGCAGTAACCTTAGCTCAGCTGATCTTTCCGGCAGCGATCTTTCGGGTGCCAACTTTGACGGCGCTGTAGTCGACAAAATTCGCCTCAATGGTGCCAAGATCAGCTCAACCACCAATTTTCCTGACAAGCTGCAAGTAGTGTGGCGCATTGTGAATGCTGAGCTTAATGACGACGATCTTTTTGCTATTTCGAGCAAAGAAAAGCCGCGTGATTTGTCACGCGTTTATCTCAAGGCGGCCGATCTCACGCAGAAGTACCTGAACTCGGTAAATATGTCCTTCTCGACATTAATAGAAACCAAATTTGGCTCGGGCAGTTTATCGCAATCAAACTTCTACACGACCTATATCGAAAATTGTGATTTCACCAATGCAGAGTTGGTTAATGCGAACTTTGCGAGCGCCGAAATCAAAAACACCGACTTCTCCACGATCGAAGCAAACGGCGCCAAATTCAATGATATCTTGGCTGACGGTCTCAATATGAAATTTGCCTTGCTCGACAATGCGCAGTTTCAAAAAGCGAATATCAAAAAGGGCCAGTTTGATAATGCATCACTGATGAATGCAAGCTTCTTCGGTGCGAGCCTTGCGCAAGCGTCATTTGTCGAAGCGAATCTGGTTGGTGCGCAGTTTTCAAGCGCCGATATCAAGAGCGCGAATTTTCAAAATGCACGCATGGAAAAGAAAACCGCATTTGAGAAAACCAACGCGAGTAGCGCCAATTTTGCAGGCCTTGACTTGAAGAAGAGCAAATTCAACGAAGGGATCTTTATCAATACCGACTTTACCGGCACCGATCTGCGGGATGCGGAATTTAAGAAAGCGATATTGCGCTCAACGCAATTTAAGAGCGCCAAATTGCAGGGCGCTAACTTCACCGGTGCTGATCTACGGAATGCTGACCTCGCAGGTGCATTGTTGTCGACGGCGGACTTGACCGACGCGAACCTCAAAGGAGCGATGCTCGATACCGAAACGAAAATCGATGGCGTGAAATTTAACAACACGACGTGTCCCAATGGTGAAAAATCGAGTGACAATCAAACAACCACTGAGCACGGTTGTGCGGGCAAACTCGATCTCAAGGTGAAATAGCAGTTTGTGAATGTGCTTAAGGCATAGCGGGTGCCGGTGTGAATGGATCATCGGCGCCGTCGTCGTCTTCGTAATGTCCACGCTCGTGAGCTAAGCTTATACGGCCGATGGGTTGGATTTTCACCTCGGCACTCAATTCTTGAAAACTCATGACGGCAACCTCAGGAAATTCAACTTCGATGAGCTTGCGCAAAAATCGCCGAATATCTTGGGACGTGAGAATGACCGGCTGGCGGGCGTTCGCCGGCAACTGGCTGGTCTCATAGCGAATGCTGCCCAAAATCTCCTGCGCCATGTCGGGTTCAAGCGCGAGATACGAGCCTTGCGCTTGATTGACAATGCTGCCCCGTATTATGTCTTCAATGTCAGGGGTCATGAGGTAGACGAGCAAGGTTTCTTGCCCATGACCAAATCGATAACATAAATAGCGAGCTAGTGCTGCGCGCACGTGTTCCGTGAGCATGACCGTACTTTGTTCGGTTGGGCCAAATTCTGCGAGTGTTTGTAAAATGGTTTTGATGTCTTTGATGGACACTTCTTCGCTGAGTAGGCGTTTCAGAATATCGGTCAGTTGAAAAAGATTGACAGCCTTCGGCACGACTTCTTTCACGAGTGCGGGAAACTGGTTCTCCAGGCGATCGAGCATCATCTGAGTTTCGTGAA
>CAZRSD010000228.1:0-3158 GCA_964602645.1 uncultured Myxococcales bacterium | reverse complement strand
GTTAGGAACGAAAGCGATGATCGGTTTTTGCGGGCGATAAGCGCTCACAAGACGCGCCGTCGTTCCGGAATTCGTAAACATGATGATGGCACTGGCCTTGAGAATTTCGCAAGCTTGCACCGCACCGAGCGCCATTGTGTTTTGAATATCGCGCTTTTCTTGCTGCAAAACTAAGCGACTCGTGCGCCAATAATTGGCCCGATTACTTTCCTCGACGTGATAAGCGATCCGATGCATCATCGATACCACCTTAACCGGATGCGCACCAGCCGCCGTTTCCGCAGAAAGCATGAGCATGTCGGCGCCATCCAGCACGGCGTTGGCAACATCGCTTGCTTCGGCGCGTGTGGGCCGAATCTGCGTGATCATTGATTCGAGCATTTCCGTCGCCACGACAGCGGTTTTGCCGTGCACGAGCGCCCGCTCAATGATGCGCTTTTGAATCAGCGGCACGTTCTCCGCCGGAATTTCAACGCCGAGATCACCGCGAGCAACCATGACGCCATCGCTCACTTTGAGAATATTCTCGAGATCGTCGATGGCCTGCTGCTTTTCAAGCTTCGCAATTATCAGTGGCTTCGTCTTCGTCGTTGCAAGCTCACCGCGCAATTTGATCACGTCTTGGGCACTACGCACAAACGAAAGCGCAACCGCATCAACGCCTGCGTGAGCACCGAAATTAAGGTCGAGAATATCTTTTTGCGTGAGGCTCTCCGCCGACATAGCAGAATGCGGCAAATTAATGCCTTTGTTACTCTTGAGTATGCCGCCTTGCTCAACCGAACAAATCAAGCGCTTTTCGTCTTTCTCGGTGCAGCGAAGCACCAGTTTGCCGTCGTCAAGTAGTACCGGATCACCCGGCGAAACGTCTGCGATGATCGGCAAATAGCGGCTAGAAAACTCTTCACTGGTGCCAAGTACTTCATCGATCGTAATGATGGTTTGCTTGCCCTCGACGAGCATTACAGCGTCATTTGCAACTTTGCCAATGCGAATTTTCGGACCCTGCAAATCCTGTAAGATAGCGACCGAAACCCCAAGGCGCGCAGCCACGTGGCGAATTCTATTGATGAGGGTCCGATAAAAATCGTGATCGCCATGAGAAAAATTGAGGCGCGCGATATTCATGCCCGCGATGATTAAGTTCTCGACGGTTGCTTCTTCGTAGGAGCTTGGACCGAGGGTACAGATGATCTTAACTTTTCTTTGCATGCACCTGGTTTAGCTAACCATGCGCATTTATGAAGAGCGCTGTGGCAATTTTTACACTGAAAATCGTAGGCTTTTCCATTCAAAGCTTAAAACTGGTCGATAGTGAGGCGTGGTAAAGCGTATCCGTCAACCTACCGATAGCGCTTCGCACGTCGACCGTGCCAGGTTCTGATCTATCACCATGGAGAAAACGTCATGCGATTGTGCATTTTTGTCATAATGTTTTGCTCGTTTGCAGTAACGGCAACATCCTTCGTCATCAGCGAGATTTTTAGCAATAGCGCTGGACGAGGCTCTGATCGCGGGAAAGAATGGTTTGAACTTGCTCAAACAACGAAGAGCAGTATCACCATTAACCAAATTCGCCTGGTTATCGTTGCAGACAACCAGCGCATCTTCTCCGAAACGATAGCGCTCACCTCGCCCATTCAATTCGAGGAATTTGTCGTCGTTGCGCAAGATGCACAGCTTGGGTTTGATCAGTGCCTGCGCAATCTTCCCGTTGTGGAAGTTCCAGGCTTCACTTTGCCCAATAGCGGCAGCCTTGAAATTTGCGTGGCACTCAATGACGATGCGGCAGTATGTGCGGCGATCGGCAAGAAGGTTGCCCGGCCTGATGGCGTTGCCCTCTTTCGTGATCCTGACGATCACGACGATGCACCCTTTTTTGCACCAGAACCATGCTTTCTCACCACGGCGACATTCGCAACACCAGGCATGCCGGCGCGCGCGTGCGCATTTGGTGAAAGTCTCACCGATCAGGTTTTCCGGGCATGCGGCGATCATCAAGACGTTGAGGAGCATCAATTTGTCGCAACGTCGGAGGAGCTCAATCTTGATCATATCGACACCACATCAGATCGCAGTCGCGTACATTTTAGTGTTGTCGACAATCCTGAGCATCAACCGCTTGTAGCAACGTTATGCAAAGAGCCTTTCGTGATAGACGAGCGATGCGTCATTGAGCAACAAATGGCCTTCGATTCATCAAAGACCTCCTTGATAAACTGGCGTATGACAAAGAACTATACGTCTCACCTAATTTTGCGGGAATTTCACGGCGCACAAAAAACCATCAAGCGACCGCACGTGATAGCTGACACACAGCCATGGCGCCCAGCCGTTACGTGGTCACAAGACCGCGACGCGCTCATCGTGAATCTTTCAACTACAGCACATGATGTGCCACTCACTATTTGGCTCATTACTGACAACGGATCGATCGTGCATGAGGCGGCCTTTGTTGCGCCGCACGAGCGATACACGATATCGGTTCCGCTAAATGCCATGGCAACTGCTCTTCGCTATGCTGCCGCACGAGGACACGGCGAAATGGCCATATCGCAACCTCTAGCGGAGGATAGCGGCTAACATTCGCCACACAGAATCTCATGTGCCTCTTCCATGTGCACGCATAATTCTTCGGGGATACCGTTAACAAAGGTAGTAGCGTGCTCTAAAAAGGCCATGCATGACAGGAGCTTCGATGAACAAACAAGGGCACAGTCCTCGTGAAACATGGTCTTCAGGACTCGCCTTTATTTGGGTGGCGACAGGTGCTGCCGTTGGGCTAGGGAATGTTTGGAAATTTCCTTACATGGCTGGCAGCACTGGTGGCTCTGCATTCGTCTTGCTCTATTTGTTCTTTGTTGCCCTCATATCCATGCCTGTGATGGCGGCAGAAATAATTTTGGGCAAACTTTCAGGTCGCAATGCGATCGACGGCTTCACCTATCTCGCTGAGAAGCATCAACGCACAACAGCTTGGCGCTACACCGCCTATTTGGGTCTCACCACACTGCAGCTAGTCTTTTGCTTTTATAGTGTCGTCGCAGGTTGGAGCATTGCTTATTTATATTACGCCTTAACGAATTCCTTCTATATGCAATCGAGAGAGACGATCGAGAGTCTTTGGATAAATTTTCTCGCTAATCCTTGGCTGATAG
>CAZRSD010000227.1:2897-3184 GCA_964602645.1 uncultured Myxococcales bacterium | reverse complement strand
CACGTTTGACATAGATGTCACTAATTTTCGAGGTACCGATGCGCTGTTCGGCTTTGGCGGCAACCATCGGTTTTAACCGGGAAAAAATTGTCTCATGTTTAAAGTGCATAATCGGAATTTTACAGAACTGTTCGTACACATAAGCAATAACGCCTGAACGAAATCTTGCGTTGTCATCGCTTTGTTTAAGGGCATTTTTAAAATTCTCTTCCCATTTTTTGCGGCATCGATCACCAGCGTTGTCGATTTGCTCAAACAATCGTTCAACGATGTCTTTGTCGGTTAAA
>CAZRSD010000227.1:0-2887 GCA_964602645.1 uncultured Myxococcales bacterium | reverse complement strand
CTTTTTCTTTTGACGCGGATTTGACGAGAAAATCCCTTTCTTCGATTTTACGATAGATTGTATTTAAGACCGCATGAACTGAATGAGGTTGGGCTTCCGTCTGTTTGCTGACTAAAGTCTGTAGTGCGGTGATAAGTGCTTCGACAGAAGGACCGAAGGCTGCTTGTTCATTGTTCTCAGAGCGGGGCCCTTTTGGTTTGACGTCGTTTGGCACAATTGCACGCTCGAGGATATCAAACTGTCCAAAGATCTGGTCGAGCGCGCGCTGGTGTTCAGCGATTAATTTGTCGTATTCAGCCTTCTTGTCGATGTCACTTTGATTCAATGGTGAACCCGGCGACACGAACGTCTCATTGGTAGCAAAGATGGGATATTCTCGGTAAGGCCCGAGCTTGGTAAACAGCAGCTCACGATACTGCCTTAACGGTGCAAATACTTCGCTGTTTTTTTTAAATTGTGCGTCCCGAAAATGGTGAAGAACGAGTTCATTGAGTCCCTCTTCGGGATAGGCGCCGTCTTCGAAGATTTTACGCCGCAGTGCAGCCTGGTTGTTTGCGAGTCGCTTGCCAAGCGCTGGTGCAATCAAGACGAGTTGATTGCCCCCACTGCGATCAGGAGGTTTGACACCCAAATACAATTTGAGCGTTGCGGCCTCTTTCATTGTCGGGTCGTAATCGAGAAGAGGTTTATCCATGCCAAAAGAAAACGTGAATTGCGTCATCAGCCCCTTCAGTAGTGGCTCGAGACCTTGGGTTAGTGGTTCTGGCTTTTGCTTAGTTCTATCATCCGCGGCGATTTCAGGTCGCGTTTGTGGTGGATTTTGTGTTTGAGTGCCATTACCAATGGGCCCCTTACTACCATTGCCTTGCGTCCGAGTTGGTTCGAGCAAGCCGGTTGGTTTGTCCGGCTCGGGGGCAACTGAAGGTGGAGATACACCGCCTTCGGTTGTTCCGCACCCCGATGTAATCAGCATACCGGCAACGGTTAGCCCGAGGCTTAGTATGCTAACTGCGCTGAACCTTAGCCTTTCACCAATCACGACAATACTCCATTCAAAGATATTCAAATGTACGTAACAACAATAGAGGACCACCGCACAAGCGTGAGCAGGCTATTGGAGTTGTGTTTTTTTGATGGAGTGGCGAAGACTTAAGCGCAATCGATTATTGGCCGATGATGATATTCGCCCAACGCTTCTTTCCAGCACGCACCGCATGCTCACCCGCAGCAAGCGTATGCTGAATGTCCCCAACGCGTGTGCCATTCACACTGATGCCACCTTGGCGCAACAGGCGTTTGGCCTCGCTATTTGATGCAACCAATTCCGCTTCAACGAGGGCACTAAGCAACGGGTAGCCGGCATTTTTTGCGAAAAATTTAAAGGTGGGTGCATCCTTGGGGATCTCTGCGCGATTGCCTGAACCAAAGAGATTCTCAAACTGCCGAAGAGCGGCGAAGGCACTCGTCTTGCCGTGAAATCGCTCAACGATTTCTGACGCCAAAGCCATTTTCGCCTCTTTCGGATGACCAGCTTTTAAGTTCGCAATTTCTTCGTTCGATTTGAGCGACAAAAGCTCGTAGTAACGCCACATGAGCGCGTCACACAAACTCATGAGCTTGCCAAACTGAGTATTCGCATCTTCCTCGACGCCAACATAGTTGTTCAGCGACTTGGACATCTTATTGCCAACGATTTGGCCGCCTTCTTCACGCGCTTCGATGCCCTCGAGAATCGGTACCGTGAGGATGCATTGCGGCTCCATATTGAAATGCCGCATCAAGTCGCGACCGACGAGGAGATTGAACAGCTGATCGGAGCCACCAAGCTCTACATCCGCCTTGAGCGCCACCGAATCGTAGCCTTGCACGAGCGGGTAAAGGAGCTCATGCATCGAGATTGGTCGGCCGTCGGCAAGGCGCTTCTTGAAATCTTCTCGCTCTATGAGGCGTGCGAGCGAATATTTGCTCGCAAGTTTGATGACATCATCAAACGTAAATGGAGACAACCAACGAGAGTTAAACTCAACCTGCGTCTTCTTTTCGTCGAGAACTTTAAAAACTTGTCGCTTATAGGTGCTTGCATTGGCAATAATTTCGTCGTCGGTCAGCGGCGGGCGCGTGATATTGCGGCCCGTTGGATCGCCGATACGAGCGGTGAAATCGCCGATGAGAAATATAACTTGATGGCCGAGTTCCTGAAACTGGCGCATTTTCGTCAACAAAACCGTATGCCCAAGGTGAAGATCGGGCGCCGTCGGGTCAAAGCCAGCTTTGATGCGCAGCGGCGTTCTCGTCTCTTTGCTTTTGGCGAGTTTCTTTAAGAGGTCACCCTCGATTTCAATATGCGTTACACCGCGCTTGAGAATTGCTAGCTGCTCTTTGGGGTCCAAAAATTCATGCATGGGAATCTCGAATGGGAGCTTTCAGCAACCCGGTTTGCGGAGTGCAAATATAATCAACCGCCACATCATGGTCAGCGCAGGGAATGTGCTCTACAAGCTGTTCATCGAAGAGCAACCCAACGAGAACTGGCCTCGTTCCGTGTATGGCGAGCTTCTTAAGACCGCGGTCAAAGCAGCCTTTTCCGCGCCCTAAGCGATTACCAGCTTGGTCGAACGCAAGACCTGGAACGAAGATGACGTCAAGCGCTAGATGTTGACCCGTAACGCTGTTCTCATGGTCGTCACTCAGCTTCCAGTTAACGCTGCACGCCGGCTCGTCGGCAGACAATGCATAAAAGCACAGTTCATGGCGATTATCGGCGCACACAACAGCGCGCTTGGCGCCGCGGGACGAAAAATATTGGTCTAAATCTTGGGTCGAGATTTCATCGGAAAGGCTTTAAAAATGGCCGACCGAACGCGACTCTTTGGGCATGACTTCGTCA
>CAZRSD010000226.1:0-3205 GCA_964602645.1 uncultured Myxococcales bacterium | reverse complement strand
AAGGGCAACTATCCGCGCGCGTCGTCATCAACGAAGCGATCGAAATCGCCAAGCGCTATGGCGGCGAGCAGTCGCCAAGTTTCGTCAACGCAGTGCTCGATAGCCTCAATCAGCGGACTTAACGCCGTCAAGGATAATTTTAGCTTTCCGGTTAGCACGTCGCCTAACCGCCCCTCCGTTCGTCTCCACTTCGCCATCGTTTTGGGCTCGACCTGGATTACGCGGACAGGCCGCGGGACAACCCAGTAAGTTAACTATGCACCATTAACTAACTTGAATTTTAAAGCTCGACGAGTTAGTAACGTTTCAAGTGCTCGATATTATTTACTCGGTTTGCTGCGATTCAGCTTGCCATGCGAATTTGATTTTAATAGGTAAATTCATAATAAAATTAAATGGGGTAATTACCTTGGCTCTCAAAACTTTAAAACAGTTCATTAAGTTGGAATCGTTTGGTGGTATTATCCTGTTTGCCGCGGCCGTCGTGGCTATTACCATCGACAACTCGCCGCTTGCACCGTACTTCGAACATTTGCTTGAGTTGCCCATCAGCGTCCAAATCGGCTCAATATCCTTGTCGAAGCACCTTTTGCACTGGGTCAACGACGGCCTCATGGTTGTGTTCTTCTTGGTCGTTGGACTTGAAATCAAACGTGAACTCATCGAGGGGGAACTCAATACCGTCAACAAAGTTATTTTGCCGGCGCTCGCTGCGCTCGGTGGTATGATGGTGCCCGCGTTGGTCTTCACCTTGTTCAATATGAACAACGATTTTGCGATGCGCGGCTGGGCAATACCGACGGCAACGGACATCGCGTTCTCGCTTGGGATTCTCTCGCTACTCGGCTCGCGCGTACCGATCTCGCTCAAAGTCTTTTTGACGGCACTGGCGATTTTCGACGACATGGGCGCGATCATCATCATCGCCATATTTTACACGGCTGATTTGTCGTTTTTGGCACTCTTCATGTCCCTTATCGCTATCGTCCTTCTCGTGTTGCTCAATCGTTTCAACGTGAGAGGCTACGGCGCGTATTTTCTCGTGGGCGGCGCACTGTGGCTATGCCTTTTGCATTCCGGTGTGCACGCAACCCTCGCCGGCGTTATCTTGGCGCTTGCGATTCCGCTGCGTAACCCGCGCGAAGCTGATCCAAACTTCTCGCCGTCTGAAAACCTCGTACGCAAGCTGCACCCTTGGATCGTGTATTTGATTCTTCCTGTCTTCGCATTCGCCAATGCTGGCGTGTCATTTAACGACGTGCCCCCCGGTATCGCCAACATTTTCAGCCCCGTCATGCTTGGTGTTGCACTCGGTCTCCTCGTGGGTAAACTAGTTGGTGTGCTATTAACCACCTTCCTCGCGATTAAGCTCGGCATTGCGCCAAAGCCGTCGAACTCGACGTGGTCACAAATCTTCGGCATTGCACTCGTGTGTGGCGTTGGTTTTACCATGAGCTTCTTCGTTGGCACGCTTGCCTACCCAGGCGGCAGCACGACGGAGCCTTATGCTGCATGGGTTAGACTTGGGGTTATCGGCGGTTCGTTGATGTCAGGACTACTTGGGTACATCGTGCTGCGCCTCACCACCAAACCAAAGACGGAAACACCAGCTCAATAATTAACGTCGTAGCATTACCCAACGTAGTGCGTTATGCTTCCCAACAATGTCGTCGACATTCTTGGGGAGCGTTTTTTTATGCACACACCCACACCACAGTTTATCAAGCTCGATTCTTCGCGTCGCGTGCTCTTTCTCACCAAAGATTTGTCGTTGATCGCACGGCAACTTTATCATGGCCTCAATTTGCGCATGGCTGATCTTAAGCCCGCTGATTTGCTCGACGACATCAACACCGATGTCATGACGCCAGCCTGGGTTTGCTTTCACCACGACCCTCGAGAAATCGCGAAACGCGCTTATGCGGGGCTCATGCACAATAATCAACGCGTATTTAAAGACGGTGCGCTAAAGGACGGCGGCTTCGCCGCCATCGTCAGTGGTGAACGCAAGGGCACGGGCTCATCGCGCGAGACGGCGGCCCAGTGCGAAAAGTGGAGCGGCATCAATCTGGTTTTTGCGGCGTCGTTTGCACCGATTCATCGACGCAATAATATCAATCTCGGCCAACTGATGGGCGGCTATGATTTGCTTCGTCGCCTGCAAGATGGTGAAGCTGTCAACGTGCAAGATTTCCTCGACCCCTTCGATGATTTCTCGCAGCGCATAATTCGTGCTGGTGGCTTATTCTCATTCTTGCGCAATTATCCGAACCACACGGTTACCACGAGCAATCGTGTGTCCAAAGGTCCAATGACCATGGCGCAAAAGATCATGGCAGAAAAGCTCAAAGATAGCGACGCATCGCCCTTATTTAATCATCAAAGCGCCATCTTTACCGTTGATGGCGGCTATTCGCACGAGTTTACTACAGCGCAAGTGCATCAGTTTTTGCGTGCGGAATATGGCGATAACTACGTGGTAAAAAATGCCACGCACTTTGCGGCGTTTGAAGATCATTTGATTTATGCAGACGGCGTTCAAAAATATGCGCCGTTTCTGCCGCTCATTGAAGACTTACGCGCGCTGCAGCGAGAGTTTATCGCCCAGCATGGCATTCGCGATTATTCCGCGGTGGACAAGATCAGCCCGGGTATTTGTCACGAGGTTGCGCGCGAAGACATGATAATGCCCGGCGATTTCATTCAAGCAACCGATAGCCACACGTGCATGGGCGGCGCACTAAACGCATTTGCCTTCGGTATTGGCGCGACAGAATATGCTTGTCTTCTTGCAACCGGTCTTGCGATCGTCGAGATTCCGCCTTCGATTCGTTTTGACCTCGTCGGCACGCTTGCGCCAAACTGCACCGCCAAGGATGTGATGCTCTATATCCTCGCCAATTATAGCAAGCATGGTCAAACGCTCAACAAAATCATCGAGTTTGGCGGCGCCGGCCTTGCGAGTCTAAGCATGGATGAGCGCGCAACGCTTTGTAATATGGCGACGGAGTGCGGCGCAAAAACTGGCATTTGCGAACCGGATGAAACTATGATTTCGTGGCTCACCGCAATGCGACCTGGCCTTGACGAAGCGCACGTGCGTCGTCTCATGAAATATCCCGATGCCGATGCAACCTATGACGGCGGGCGCTACCCCATCGATCTAAGTGCTATTCGGCCGATGGTTGCGCACCCTTCCGACCCC
>CAZRSD010000225.1:0-3224 GCA_964602645.1 uncultured Myxococcales bacterium | reverse complement strand
TTAATAATATATAAAAATATCTACCAACAAAAAAACCCTCGCAAAAATCTACCCCCTACACCCAAATCTTCCCCCGTAATTGTTAGTAAAAAAATCGGAGTCCAAAGCGCATCGCTTCTCTTTCCATTTTACGTCGGTATCTACGCGGTTGACCCTTGTAGTTAGATGCTTTAGCAAGCGTCAGGCAACGATTTTATTCGATGCAATGTTCACTCTATGGAGAGAATTGAAAGATGGATGCAGTTTTATATTTAACGCCCTTAGTTGGCTTGGCGGCGCTTGGTTTCGCAGCAGTAAAGAGTCAGCGAATTTCAGCAGCCGATCCTGGTAATGAACGTATGAAAGAAATTTCAGAGGCTATTCGCGAAGGTGCGATGGCCTTTCTGAAACGCGAATATAAACTCCTCGCAATATTTGTGGTGGCGGTCGCCGCCATGCTTGCGCTGTCGCAAATGGCGAAGCCGGTGTTGATGTTGCAAGCAACCTCCTTCATAGCCGGTGCATTTTGCTCGGCGCTGTCAGGATACTTTGGCATGCGCGTAGCGACGGCGGCCAATGTTCGCACCACCGCAGGCGCGCGCGATAGTTTGTCAAAAGCGCTGCATATCGCATTTGCGGGCGGTACCGTTATGGGCATGTGCGTTGTGGGTCTTGGTATCCTCGGCTTAAGCGTCTTGTTCCTGCTCTATTCACAAATCCCGAGTCTTTCCGGCGAGAACAATGTTGAAGATGTTCTCATGATTCTCTCAGGCTTCTCGATGGGCGCTTCATCCATCGCGCTGTTTGCGCGCGTGGGCGGTGGTATCTACACGAAAGCAGCGGACGTGGGCGCTGACCTCGTTGGTAAAGTAGAAGCAGGCATCCCTGAAGACGATCCGCGTAATCCCGCGGTTATCGCTGATAATGTCGGTGACAATGTTGGCGACGTCGCTGGCATGGGCGCTGACCTGTTCGAATCATATGTTGGTGCTATCGTATCGTCGATGATTATCGGTGCCACGTTGAGCATGGTGAGCTTCGCCGAGTTTGGCATTGAACAATTTCAAAAGACCATGATTTTCGTCTATCTCCCGCTCATTCTTGCAGCCGTCGGTATCATCGCGTCGATGCTCGGCACGATTTGGGTGCGCACGTCGGAAACTGGCAACCCACAAGTTGCGCTCAACATGGGAACCTATTCTGCTGGCGGCTTGATGCTTATTGGCTCTGCTGTCGCCATTCACATGTTGTGCCCCGATTGGTATTTTGCGCCTGGTGGCACCATGCTTTATCAAAAGTGGGGACTCTTTGGTGCCATGGCTGCGGGCCTTTTGGCTGGGGTTGGTGTTGGTTTTATCACCGAATATTACTGTGCCAAAAATCGACCACCAGTAAATGAAATCGTGGCGTCAACCTCGACGGGTGCCGCAACTACGATCATCTCTGGTATCAGTGTTGGTATGCGCTCCACGGCGATTCCCATCATCTTGATTGCGATTGCCATCATCGTGGCATATCAACTTGGCGGCCTTTACGGCATTGCCATCTCCGCACTCGGCATGCTTTCTACGACAGGCATTCAGTTGGCCGTCGATGCGTACGGCCCCATCGCTGATAATGCTGGTGGTATCGCCGAAATGGCGGGCCTCGAGCCTCATGTGCGTGAACGCACCGACAGCCTCGATGCCGTGGGCAACACGACCGCGGCTATCGGTAAAGGCTTTGCGATTGGCTCTGCTGCGTTGACTGCATTCGCGCTTTTTAGCGCGTATCAAACCCAACTTGGTAGTTTTTTAGGCAAAACCTCGTCGGAAATTGTTATCGACGTGAGTCAACCGCAGGTGATGGTTGGCCTCTTCATCGGTGCGATGTTGCCGTTCCTCTTTTCGTCGATGGCGATGAAGGCGGTAGGCAATGCAGCGTTTGACATGATCAAGGAAGTACGTCGCCAGTTCAAAGAAATCCCAGGCCTCATGGAAGGCAAGGCGAAAGCTGATCACGCCCGTTGCGTCGACATTTCTACGCGTGCAGCGCTGCGTGAAATGGTGAATCCTGGTTTGCTTGCGATCATCGTGCCGGTGCTTGCGGGACTCATGGATCGCAGTGGTTTGGTCTTGGGTGGCGTGCTTGCAGGCTCAACGGTTTCCGGTGTGCTCCTCGCTATTTTCATGTCCAACGCGGGTGGTTCATGGGACAATGCCAAGAAGCAAATTGAGGAAGAAGTAAAAGACAAGGTTGCGGGTACGGGCAAAGGCTCGAGCAGACACGCAGCTGCTGTCACGGGCGATACGGTCGGCGATCCGTTTAAGGATACCGCAGGTCCGTCACTCAACATTCTGATCAAACTGATGAGCGTCGTTGCCCTGGTTATTGCGCCGCTGATCGCGCGTTATGGATTGGAATTATTTTAGTTCCCCTCTTTGGGGCAACCCCGGTGATTGTGTGAGGTAATTATGACGTCAACTCTCGTATTGCTACGCCACGGACAATCCGAATGGAACCAGAAGAATATTTTCACTGGTTGGGTTGATGTCGCGTTGAGCGAAATCGGTGAACAAGAAGCGGTCCGGGCACGCGAGTCGCTCTCGTCATATCGCTTTGATGCGGTGTTCACCAGTTTGCTCAAGCGTGCGCAACATACTGCGCACATCGTTTTAGAAGGACGCATGCCTGATGCGTATTTTTGTGCGGAAGCGCTCAATGAACGTCACTATGGTGATTTGCAGGGTAAGAACAAAGATGAAATGCGCGCCGAATATGGTGAAGAGCAAATCGCAATGTGGCGACGAAGTTTTGATGTACGGCCTCCGAATGGCGAGAGTTTAAAGGACACGTGTGGTCGTGTCATTCCCTACTTTAAGCGCGAAATCGCGCCGCGCCTTACGCGTGGCGAGACCATATTGATATCCGCTCATGGCAATTCGTTGCGAGCGTTGATTAAATATTTAGAGAATCTGAGCGAGGACGCTATCGTTGGCGTTGAAATTCCAACAGGTGTGCCTATCGTTTACGAGCTCGACGACGATTTAGGTATAATAAATAAAACAATGCTGAAAAATGAGGAAAACTAAGATGGATGAAAAAATTTATAGCTATTATCCGCCGACCGTTATCGAGCAAACCCCTCGTGGCGAACGCGCCTACGACATTTGGTCGCGCCTTCTAAAAGACCGCATCATATTTTTAGGCACGGCGGTGGACGACCAAATCGCAAACTCAGTGCTTGCGCAGTTGTTGTTTTTGGA
>CAZRSD010000224.1:0-3250 GCA_964602645.1 uncultured Myxococcales bacterium | reverse complement strand
TGGTAGAGCATCAGCCTTCCAAGCTGAATGTCGCGGGTTCGAATCCCGTCTCCCGCTCCAATGGTTTTGCTGCCGTAGCTCAGTTGGTAGAGCACGTCCTTGGTAAGGACGAGGTCACCAGTTCAATCCTGGTCGGTAGCTCCAAGATGATGGTTTTTTTTATTATTACTGCTCGCCTTTAGATTTTGTATGAGTTATGGGTAGAAGTGCGCAGTGGTAAAGGTCACTAGCTCAATTGGTAGAGCACCGGTCTCCAAAACCGGGGGTTGGGGGTTCGATTCCCTCGTGGCCTGCCAAGATTTTTTATGGTTTGGAGGCTGGAATGCGAGCAAGGGGCACGTGGGTGTTAATGTTTTTTGTCGTGGCTGCCTTGGCCGTTGCGGCGGTATTAAACCATGCGTTTCGCGATATTTTCATTTGGTTTCAAATCGACAATTTTGCGGTTCTTGGTGAAGCGTTTCGTTTGAGTACCTTGCTTGCGGCAAGTATCTCGATTCTGCTCGCGCTGTTCTTTGGTCTGTTTTACGACAAATCTCGTCGCTATGTTGACCAATGCGTTGTCGAATTCAGCAAAGTTGCGTTTCCGGAATGGAAAGATACGAAGGTTGCAACGTTCACCGTGGTCCTGGTTTCCGTTATCGCATCAGTGATTTTGGGTGTTTTTGATGGGGTATTCTCATGGTTAACGAGCAATAACCTTTTTATTTGGTAACGTCGTCGATTGTAATGAAGGCCCAGCCGTCGCGTTGGGCTTTTTTTTTGCGCAATTGACGGCTAGGCAAAAGCGCGGAAAATAAAGGCGCTATCGTGCTGAAATGCTCAGGTCGTGACGGGCTTTGGTACGGGTGGCCCCTTGCGTTTATGCGCTGGACTCTTAAAGTGTCGGCGACAGCATTTCGCGAGAGAGCGAGCGAAGCTTTGCCCAACCAATTCAAACAGCGCTTTATAATTGGGCCGAAATTACGTCGTGAATTTTTTAACAACCAGCACAGGGCATCAAACTGATGAATGACGAGCAAAAATCCTTAGACAAGGTCGGTGAAGAAAGCCAAGACGCCGATGCACCCGTGGACAACAAGAATGCGAATATGAAGTGGTACGTCGTCCACACGCATTCTGGCATGGAAAATAAGGCCAAGAAATCTCTCGAAGAACGCATCGAACAATATGGCATGCGTGAAAAGTTTGGCGAGATCCTCGTGCCGACCGAAACCGTCGAGCTGGTGAAGAATAATGTTCGTCGCATGCAGAGCCGCAAATGTTTGCCTGGCTACATGATCGTTGAAATGGAACTCGATAATGAAACGAGTCACCTAGTTCGCTCGACGGCAAAAATTGCCGGTTTCGTTGGCGGCAGTAAGATGCCGTTACCGATTTCACGCGCCGAAGCCGAACGCATGATGCAACTTTCTAAGGGCGTTAAGAAAACCGTCGTGACGTTGGAATACGTCGAAGGCGAAAGCATTCGCGTGACCGACGGTCCGTTTGCGAATTTCCAAGGCACGATCGAAGAAGTGAAAGCCGACAAGAAGAAATTGCGCGTGTTGGTGTCGATTTTTGGTCGATCCACGCCGGTGGAACTCGACTTTGGTCAAGTGGAAAAGATTGGATAGGGCTCCAACTGTCATACCGGACGCGAAGAAATTGTGCACGAAATGACAATTAGATGCAATTCAGGATGAGCCGCCTTGCGCTTAGGCGCAGGTAGGTTAAGCGTAAAAACAAATAGCGTGGGAGCTCCTTAGTCAGAGCGTTGACCACGAATGGAGAAAAAGATGGCTAAAAAAGCGACGGCGTTTATTAAGTTGCAAATCCCGGCAGGGAAAGCGACCCCAGCGCCTCCAGTAGGTCCCGCATTAGGTCAGCATTCATTGAACATCATGGCCTTCTGCAAGGAATTTAATGCTCGTACGCAAGATCAAGCCGGGATGATTATTCCCGTTGTGATCACGGCGTATCAAGATAAGTCCTTTACCTTCGTTACTAAGGTTCCACCAGCATCGACGTTAATCAAAAAGACCGCTGGTCTTAAGATAGAGAAGAAACCTGGTTCTGGCGCAAAGAATCCTGGTAAAGAAAAAGTTGGCAAGCTCACCCAAGCACAGCTTGAAGACATCGCAAGAACCAAGATGGCCGATTTGAACTGCTACGACGTCAAAGCGGGTGCTCGCATCATCGCCGGTACGGCGCGCTCGATGGGCATCGAGATCATTGGTTAAACCTTGTGATGACGAATCGGTAAAAAGGACTTAGAAAATGGCAAAAAAAGGTAAAAATTACGTCAAAGCGTTTCAAAAAGTAAATCATGATGAACGCTATAATTTGGCAACCGCGTGTGGTGTTTTGAAAGAAACCCGTCGTGCAAAATTTGATGAATCTGCCGACGTTGCGATCAATCTCGGCGTCGATCCACGTCACGCTGACCAAATGGTGCGTGGCGCTATCGTGTTGCCGCACGGTACCGGCAAGAAAATCCGCGTTGCGGTGTTTGCTAAAGGCGCTAAGGCTGACGAAGCCAAAGCAGCTGGCGCTGACATCGTTGGTGCTGAAGAACTTGCTCAATAAATCGAAGGTGGCTTCCTGGATTTCGATCGCGTAATCGCGCATCCGGAACTCATGGCTGTCGTTGGTAAACTCGGTCGTGTGCTCGGCCCCCGCGGTCTCATGCCTAACCCCAAGGTTGGCACAGTTACCGTTGATATCGGCCGTGCTGTTGAAGAAGCCAAGGGCGGTAAAGTCGAATTCCGCGTCGACAAAACCGGAACCGTACATGCTCCGTTTGGGCGCGCATCATTCGATAAAGAAAAGCTGCATGAAAATCTTAAGACACTTCTCGAAGCCGTGTTGCGCGCAAAGCCGCACAGCCTCAAGGGTCAATACATGAAGAAGGTAGTTCTGTCGTTCACGATGGGCCCTGGTGTTAAGGTTGATGTTGCAGAAGCAGCATCGCTCCTCGGCTAGTTCTCGTCGAGAGCTACGTAAAAAACTCTCTCCTCGAGGGAGTTTTTTTGCTGCGAATGCGGCGCACGGTTCGTGATTTTCCTTATGGCCCCGACTGGGTGAGCCGCGCAGCAAATTGACACCACATGTTGATTTCATGCGTCGTATGTTTTCGCTCCATGGTCTCCTGCGTCGTGTGATGCACATTAATGACGTGCGTCAAACACGATTTAGCCTTTGGCGTGATGACGTAGCGAGATTTGCGCGCGTCGGTATCATCAATGTGGCGATCCACAAAACCAAGAAGACG
>CAZRSD010000223.1:0-3264 GCA_964602645.1 uncultured Myxococcales bacterium | reverse complement strand
CAAAGGGCGCGCAGCCGATAAAAACAAAATCATGTATCAATCTTGCAATGGCTACCAATACACCGCCGATCGTGATCGCGTGCAGGGCATTTCCACGTCGTGGAAAGTGGTTAACCAAGAAAACCAAAAGCATCACTTCTCATTGCACATTGGTGGCGGCGATTTGATCTATGCTGACGGCATCGACTTTAACAAGAAAACCGGCTGGGCCACGCCCACCGACGGCACAGAATTCGGCATTTTTGCATTACCTTTAATCAAAGATTGGCTTTCGTTGCCTGTAGAAGAGCGCGATACGGCACCTTTTACCCAAGAAATGAAGAAAGCCGTCACGCAATTTTATTTTGAGCAATACATCAGTCACTTCAACGAAGACGAGTTCCGCGAAGCGCTCGCGACCATCGCCTCGACCTACCAATACGATGATCACGATATTCACGACGGCGCGGGCTCCTACCCAAAGAACTTGCAAAATAGCCCCGTCCTCAAAGGTATTCGTGAAATCGCTACGTGGTTTGTGTTTGTGGCGCAACATCAGTTAGCCGAAACCGAAGTCACCAAGCACCGGTTTACTGCCCGCGGCCACAACTATGTCCACGTACTCGACAAAGTCGCGCTTGTATTTGTTGATACGCGCACCGAACGCACCGAAGATACGATCGTTACACCAAAATCATATGTCAAAATATTCTCCATGCTCGAGGACATCCCAGAATCCGTTGAGCACGTGATGTTTATCTTGTCGGTACCGCTCGTGTATCCATCAAGCAATGCGCTTGAATCGGCAGTAAAAGTAGCATCGAGCATACCCATACTTGGCAACGCGCTCAACATGATCCCCGGCTTAAAAAATAGCTTTGGGCTCTTTGAACTTGCCGACGACGGACGCGATGGTTGGGGACACTATTCCCACAAGGCAGAACGCAATGAGCTCGTCTTGAAACTGCAAGAGTTTGGCTACAGAACGCACCGTCGGGTAACGCTCTTAGGCGGCGACGTGCATCTTGGCGGGGCAGGAAAAATATATCCCGACGAATGCGGCCTCGGCGACTGTTCCGATAGAGCGATCTACCAAGCCTTCTCGTCGCCAATTGGCAATGCACCGGTAGGAAAGAAAGCCGCAAAAGCAATTGGGCTTAAGGCATGTCACGGCGAATACTTGGCCGGAGACTGCTCCATGTGCGCTATCCAACTTGAACCAGAAGAAGGTGGCAAAGCACAAACACTTCTTTCCGCACGCAATTTTCTCATGTTTGGCGTCGAGAAAGACTTGAGCATGTCTATGCGCTGGAGCGCTGAGATGAACGGGCCCGGTGAAGCCCACACGATATATGGCTTGAGAATCCCGAGCAGTGAATGGCGAATCTATCACTAACAACATCTCGATGCGTAATCATGGTGCTCATTAATGAGGTTTGTCGACCGAACCGAAGGCCCAAACGTGAAGCAGTGGAAGCAGAATTTTTTTTCGATGAGGATGAAGGACCTAGAAGTTGGGACTGAAAATGGTGAGGGGATGGGGAAGTGTTTTGTTTTTGCTGTCGGGCATAAGGAGGCCGCATGAAATTATCGGTAATATCTACACGAATGGTGCTGCTTGTTTTCTTTCTCACAACGTCAATTTTTGCTGCTGATTTTGGTCAGGCAACAATAAAAATGGGACCCTTGCTTCACTTCAATGGGCAAAATCTAGCGGAAAAATATTGGGAGGTAAGCGCCCTTTATTTACTTAAGCACGGTATCGCGGCGCACCCGCGCCTCACCATGACTGAACGGGGCATCACGATGCATCTCGACGGTGTAATCATTGGCTCCAAACTCGGCTACGACTTCGTGAAATACGAGATGGCGATTCGCCAATATGACAAAGAGCGCACCATCACGTATTCGATACCGGGCCATGCACCTTATCAGTTTTCGGTACCAGCGCTCGGGCAAAAGCATGAAATCCTCGCGCATTCTTGCAACGGCTACCAGCGCAATAAAGATCGCTTGAAAGTCGGTGGCATCACTCCCATGTGGGCTGAGGTCAACAAGGAACATCGCGAACAGCATTTTCATATACAGGTCGGGCTCGGCGATCAAATTTATGCCGACGGGCTTGTCGATAAAGAAGAAGGCAGCACAACGCATAAGGGCCATAGCTACGGTGTGTTCGCGTTGCCATCGCTACAAACTTGGTTAAAAAATAAAGACAGCCTCGGATACACACCGTTTACGCAAGCAATGGCAACGGAAATCGAGCACTTCTATTTCGATCATTACGTTGCACATTTTAACATTCCAGAGTTTAAGGAAGCGATGGCAACGATACCGATGATCGCACAACCTGATGACCACGATGTCTTCGATGGCGACGGTTCGTATCCCGATTATCTGCAAGAAGGTTTTGTCATGGCTGGCATACGACATATCGGCAGATGGTATGCGTTTACCGTGCAGCACCAAATCGTCGCGGACCAATATCTGAATGCGAAAGAAAAAACTGCCGTGCCCTATAACTTTTTCCATGTCATCAACGACGGCGAAATCCTCATTGCCGGCGTCGATACTCGAACTGTGCGTGATGGCTACAGCATTGTGCATGATTGGGAAAGCATCTTTAGTGAATTTCTGAGCGCACCTGAATCGGTTGAACACATCATTGTCGTGCTTGGTGTGCCCGTCGTGTATCCGTCGAGCGAGTTTCTTGAAGGTGCCTACTCACAGCTCTCTGACAGACTTATGGTCCCTGAATTGTTATCCGTCATGCCCCTCGTCAACGCCATGTTCGCAAAAAATGCATTTGGACTTTTTGAACTGGCCGACGATCTTCGCGATAGCTGGGGTCACCAGGCGCATCATGAAGAACGAAACATGATGATCGCACACTTGCAAGAAATCGCGGTAAAGAAGAACGTTCGCATAAGCCTTCTCAGTGGCGACGTGCACCTGGGCGGTATAGGCCTCATCGCAAAAGAGCAGGGCAGCTGGGCGAGTGATACGATACCGCAAATCATCACATCACCGATAGGCAATATTACGGTGAAGAAGCATGCCGCACACTTCCTCGGCAATCAAGGTTGCTTGCTGCAGCCGGTCGGCGTCGATGCGAAGATGTGTCTCGTCAAGCCGCTTCGTGTCACCGATCATCGAGAAAAGAAACATGCGCTCATCTCACATCGAAACTTCTTGCGATTGCACCGGGACACGTCAGGAACACTGCACGCGCTGTGGAATTCCGAGGCGAGTAACTTAATGGGCACACACAAGAAATTTTATTAT
>CAZRSD010000222.1:0-3270 GCA_964602645.1 uncultured Myxococcales bacterium | reverse complement strand
GCTTTGGGTTTAAGCGCACTCCAGACATCAAAAATAGGTTGCACGATGCGCCAGCCTGATTCAACCATATCGGCACGTTGATACAGCGTAGCATCGCCCATCATGCAATCGTAGAGCAGTGTTTCATAGCCCGTGCCCGCTTTCAGGCCGAAATAATCTTTATACTGAAAACGCATGTTGACGTCGCCAATGCGTACGCCGGGGCCAGGCACCTTGGCACCAAAGCGCAGCGATATGCCTTCCTCAGGCTGAATGTGCACAACTAAAAGGTTAGCGGAGAGATCGGGCGCTTGGGTTTTTTGAAACATGATCGACGGCGCCTTCTTAAATTGAATGGCGATTTCCGTCATGCGCCGCTTAAGGCGTTTGCCGGTGCGAATATAGAATGGCACCTCGGCCCATCGCCAATTGTTGACGAGCAATTTCATGGCGATGTAGGTTTCGGTGACCGAGTTTTTAGCGACTTTGTCCTCGTCAATATATGCGGTCGCAGGTTGTCCGTTGATTTCCCCGGCGCCATATTGCGCGCGCACCACGCGAGTAAAAACATCTTCGGGACTAAAGCACACGATGGAGCGCAAAAGCTTTGCTTTCTCGTCGCGGACCGCACGCGATTCAAAAGATATGGGCGGCTCCATGGCGATTAAGCTTAGGAGCTGAAACGCGTGATTTGGTATCATGTCGCGCAAGGCGCCTGCATTATCGTAATAGTTGCCGCGCTGGCCAATACCTGAGCTTTCAGCGACGGTGATTTGCACATGATCGATGAAGTGGTGATTCCAAATCGGCTCAAAAATACCGTTGGCAAAACGAAAGGCGAGGAGATTTTGCACGGTCTCCTTGCCGAGATAATGGTCGATGCGGAAAATCTGATTTTCATGTATCAACTCGCTGATGGAACGATTGAGTTCTATCGCTGAATCAAGATCGTGGCCAAAAGGCTTTTCGATAATGACACGACGAAAACCGTCGTCCTCGGCGAGCAAGCCCACATCGTAAAGCGCTTTGATGATCGGGTAAAATGCCGCTGGTGGTGTCGCGAGATAAAAGATATAATTTCTGCTCGCGCTTTCTTCCATCGCCATATCGTTAAGGCGCTTCTTAAGTTTGGTGAACGTTGCATCATCTTCGAAACGGCCTTTGACGTAATGCACCTTGCTTGCGAGGCTTTCGCCGAATTCTGCGCAGTGGCTATGATGAACTTTTTCGGCGATATCGTGCAAAAGATAATTGCGAAAACTCTGATCGTCATAGTCGTGACCTGCAACACCGACCACGTTGAAATTGGTCGACAAGAGATTGTCGCCGCCCAAATGGCAAATGGTGGGCAAAAGCAAACGGCGGGTCAGCTCACCGCCGGCGCCAAAAATTACCATGACGCATTCAGGTGCACGCGGCGCGCGCTTGTGTTCGTAGCTCGTGTTGGTATCGATCATTTTTTCACCGCTCCCGCCTCACTATGGCCACCGAATTCCTTGCGCAACGCCGACAACGATTTTTCAGCGACGGGTTCTTGCTGACGAGAACGAAAACGCGTGAACAACGAATTGGCAAGATTTGGCGACGGTGTGCCTTGTTTGATTGCTTCCATCAAAGCCCAGCGCCCTTCGCCAGAATCGGGCACCATGCCAGAGAATTCTTTAAGCTCTGGGCTCCTGTGAAATGCCGACGCAAGCAAGTCAAGGAGCCACGAATTGACCACCGATCCTCGTCGCCACAGCTCACAAATTTCTCGCACATCGAAATCATAACGCTGTTGTTCGGGCAGCGCAGTACTCGATGCATTAGCCATCAGCTCCAGGCCTTCAGCATAGGATTGCATCATGCCGTATTCGATGGCGTTGTGGATCATCTTCACATAGTGGCCCGCGCCCGAGGGGCCGCAGTGATAGTAACCCTCATGCGCCGTTGAGAAATTGGTGGTTCGCTCTTTTGTAGGGCTTGCAGCATCATAGCCAGGAGCGAGCGCCCGAAAGATCGGCTCGAGTTGTGACACTATGGGTGCATCGCCTCCGATCATGAGGCAATAGCCGCGCTCAACACCAAATATACCGCCGCTTACGCCCACGTCGAGAAAATGAACTCCCTGCGCCTTCAATTGATTGTGTCGTTCAATGGACGTGAGGAAATGTGAATTACCACCGTCGACGATGATGTCACCATGCTCAAATGTTTGGCGAAGATCGTTGATGACCGCGTCGGTCGGCGCGCCGTGTGGCACCATGATCCATGCGGTGCGCGGTGGACGCAACATGGTTTTAAGCTCGGCAATAGATTGCGCGACACGGACCTTGCCACCCGTCAATTGATCTTTAGCGATGGGTGCGGGGTCATAGACGACGAGGTCGTGCTGATTTTTTAAGAGCCGCTTGGCCATGTTGAGGCCCATGCGGCCCAATCCAATTAATCCAATTTCCATTTCTACTCCTAGAACGAGTCGATGAATGCCAATAACTCGTCGAAATTCGTGCCGTGCTTCGAAAGGTGCACGTGCATGGTGTGACGCCCTTTTTGCTCAAGTGCTTTGATGTCGCCGAGTGCTTGGCCCAAATGAATTTGTGAAAGCGACAGATTATTGGCGATGCTGAAAATGTCGTCGGTATAGTCCGTGGTGA
Organism: uncultured Myxococcales bacterium; assembly: GCA_964602645.1. Taxonomy (GTDB): domain Bacteria; phylum Myxococcota; class UBA727; order UBA727; family JABDBI01. Next base: position 655 of record CAZRSD010000222.1, on the reverse strand, counting down.
TGACTAAGAAGTGCCCGTTGTTGCGTCCACCTTTGAAGAGCTGTCCGGTTGAATGCAAATAGCGGGGGCCAAACTGCAGCATGAACGGGAACGCTGTTTTTTTCTCAAGGTGACGTTGAAGTTTTTCGAGCGATTCGCGATGCGCATCGGTTTCGTCGACAAATGCAAGAATGGCGCCGTAGTCGCCTTTGCGAAATGCTTTGATGAAAGCTCGCACTTCATCGTACACAGTCGCTTGATCATCCGCACGCGTGGCCGCGAGCACGTCTTCGCCGTGCTCTAAACGGGTGAGCACATCTTTGATGGCGCGCTTGCCGTCTTCAACTTCTGGTTGATTGAAAGGATTGATCTTGTCTATCGACGCAAACAATGCCGTCGCCATTTGAAAGAGAAACATGAGAGCCGCAACATCATAGCGGTCGTGTGCCGTTATGAAATACGCGGGCACGTCGAAAGGAAGCGCTTGTGCTTCATTGAACACAGCGTCTTCATTGTTGATAGCGACAAAAACATGCATGGTTGAATCAAGATCGATTGTGTTATGCTCGCCACTGAACGGCACGAGCCCCATGTTGCTTTTGCCCAATGACTCAGCGAGCAATTGTTCAAGCCACAAGCCAAACGTTGCCAGTGACGGCGACAAATGAAAAATTAT
>CAZRSD010000221.1:1358-3281 GCA_964602645.1 uncultured Myxococcales bacterium | reverse complement strand
AGGAACAGGCGGTATGGACCATCGCAGATTTCTCCATCAATTTAATGTTCATCTCTAACATGATTGGTGTAACGGCACTCTCAGGACTCGTGATTTCAAAAAACAATAACTATCGGTAATTTTTTATTATTTCTCACCAGTTACAAAGCTCAAAAGCCACGCAATTGAATTGTCTTTTTTTTAGCACTTACAATGTTTCATGACACGTTAAAAAACCTAATCTTTGAGCGTTAATCCAGTCCGGTGATTGGCGAAAAGGGGACGTTGCGTCATGCATTGTAGATTCCTGCGCTGGTGTTTGATTCTGCCAGCGGTTATTGCGTTGACTTCTTGCAGCTCAGACACTCCTGAGCAATCAATCGAAAATCCTAGTCAAGCCTCGAATGACTCGATTGAACAACCAATCGATGTGATTGTGAAGAGAGGCTCGAGGAGTGGCAACCAGGCACCTGGTCCCATCGCGCCTGTGGTAGACGCACCAGCCGCTATTCCCGTGGGACCAGCTGTGTCCGCTCCTCCAGTACCCATTCCACCACCACCGCCAGTTGGCGTTGTCGTCGATGATACCTGCGAAGATATCTTCTGCGGCGATGGCCACAAACAAGATGGCGAAGAATGCGATGACGGCAACGATGATGAAAGCGACAACTGCGATAATTTCTGCCGTAAGATTCGTTGCGGCAATAATCGTGTCGAAGGTGAAGAGGAATGTGACAACCCTGATCACCTCGGTTGCACCGAAGACTGCACGCTCAACTTGTGCGGTAATGGCAAAGAAGATCCTGGTGAAACCTGCGATCCACCAAACGACACCAACTGCAATGCCAACTGCCTCGAATCAGTTTGTGGCAACGGCATCGTCGAGCTCGGGGAAGAGTGTGATGATGACAATGCGGTAGAAACCGACGGCTGCAATAGCGAATGCGAACTCGCCTGCGGAAATGCAGTTCCTTAAAACTTAGTTACGATGCAAAAAGACCCGGTCGTTGACCGGGTCTTTTTCGTCTACAATGAAAACGACTGCCCGCATGAGCACTGCTTGGCATTCGGGTTGTTCACGAGGATAAACGACTTTGAACCAAGATAATCGCGGCAGTGAAGTGTTGCACCACCCAAGACTGACAATGATTTTTTGTCGATGATCACTTCGATATCATCGTTGTAAAAGCGTAAGTCGGCATCCCGTTTTTGATCGGTAAACTCATAGTGAATGCTCAAGCCTGAGCAGCCGCCGCCACGAATCGCGACGCGCAAGACCAAAATCGTATCGCTTTTTTCTTTGAGCAGAGCCTTAATATGAGCTGCTGCTTCGTCGCTGATACCCAATTGATCGGGCGCCAAGGGTTTTATCGTGCTGTCGTCGTCAGACTCATCGGTTTTCTTTTCACCCTTTCGGCCAATTTTTAGCAGACCACCCATTATTTTCCTCGAATAATGCCCGTTAATTTCTTACTGCGGACCTTTTGTCGTTGTCTCGTCACTTCGGCGACAATGAGCTCTGATGCGATATCAATTTCTTTAGCGGTCGTTTTGCGTCCAAGGCCAAATCGCAGCGATGCTTGACGCAGCTCAGCCGGCACCCCAATTTCCTGCAGCACGCGACTTTGACCTATACCGGAAGAACTACATGCAGATCCCATCGAAACCGCAACACGCCTGCAGATCGCAAGCACCAATTCTTCGCCATCGATGTGATCAAAAGAAACATTGAGATTGCCGCTTACCCGACGGGTCATCGTACCATTCACGTGAACTCCTTCAAGCACCGAGAGATTCTTGAGCAGCCGATCGCGCAAGCCACTAATGCGCGTATTTTCTTCGGTAAAATTTTCGGTAGCAAGACGAAATGCTTCTGCCATGCCCACGATGCCCGGCACATTTAAGGTCCCTGAGCGCTTTTGCCACTCCTGACCACCACCATGA
>CAZRSD010000221.1:0-1348 GCA_964602645.1 uncultured Myxococcales bacterium | reverse complement strand
CAACGGACAAAGATGATCTAACGCCGAACGTTTGACGTAAAGACAACCAACGCCCTTTGGTCCGTAGACCTTATGCCCACTAAACGACATGAGATCAACGTCGAGTTCTTCGCAATCAATCGGTACGCGACCAAGCGCTTGCGCCGCATCCGCGTGAAGGAGGGCGCCGCGCGCTCTCACCGCGCGAGCGATGGCGGCGATGTCATTGATAGACCCAATTTCGTTTTGCACGAAGAACAGCGACACCAGCGCCGTGTCTTTAGTCATCGCGGCGACAATATCGTCCGGCATGAAAACACCGTCGGCATTTGGTTTGACGAGCGTTGTTGCCACTTTATACGGCCCTAGCGCCAAGCACGTCGACAACGTCGCGCCATGTTCTATCGACGACGTCACCACATGACGGCCCACAACATTTGGCTCAGGCACAAACAGGCCTTTGATGGCCATATTGGTCGATTCAGTCGCGCCACTCGTAAAAATTATCTCCGTCGGGTGCGCATGCAGGGCACGCGCGATGACGCTACGGGCATCATCGACGGCATTTTGCGCATCCCACCCAAACGGGTGACTCTTGCTTGCGGGATTACCGAATTGCCATAAAAAAAAGGGCCTCATTTTTTCGAGAACCCTTTCATCCATTGGTGTCGTTGCGTGATGGTCGAGATAGATACAGTTACCGGAGTCGTTCATACTCACTCAAATAAGCTTAGTCGGGCCAGACACCTTGCAAGCTCGGTGGAGAGACGCCGCTGTTCGACGTCGTCTTTTTCAAATTTCTCTATTTGATCTTTTAACTCAGTAAGCAAATTTTCTTCAAGGCTCTTATCAACCTCGCTCTTATAACGCGCCTGCTCACACAAAACATTCACGTGATCGTGATCAACCTCAACAACACCTTCGCCCACCATAAAGGTGATCGATTCTTTGTTGCTTCGTTCATAGGAAATGAGGCCGGAGCCAAGCTCCACAAGCGTTGCCGCATGACCTGGCAACACCTGAAGCTCACCAAATTTCCCTGGAAGCGTTACTTGAGCACAATCGACGTCGAGAAATTGCCGCTCGGGCGTCACAATATTGAGATGTAACATGCACTTCCCCTTAAGGTATTACGCAATTTCCTTAGCACGTGCCAAAACTTCTTCGATGGTTCCGGTCATGTAGAATGCTTGTTCAGGGATCTGATCGTGTTGACCGTCGACAATTTCTTTAAAGCCACGAATGGTGTCGGCTATCTTGACATATTTACCCTTCGCCCCGGTAAACGCTTCGGCCGAAAAGAACGGCTGCGACAAGAATCGCTGAATCTTACGCGCGCGCGCAACGGTGAGCTTGTCTTCAGGCGAGA
>CAZRSD010000220.1:0-3300 GCA_964602645.1 uncultured Myxococcales bacterium | reverse complement strand
GGAGCCACGAGGGCCTCACGAGGCCCTCAGGTTGTGGGGTCGCGCAGGCGATCACGGCGTCTGTGTCCACGACTCAAGTGTTTGCTTGAGATCTTGCATGAAGATGTCCGCGGTTGCACCGTCGATGAGACGATGATCGAAGGACAATGCGAGCATGCCCATGCGGCGAATCGCGATCACATCGCTGCCATTAAGCTCGAGCACGGTTGCTTGCTTCTTGATATTGCCAACGCCGAGGATCGCAACTTGGGGCTGATTGATGATGGGCATGCCAATAACCGCGCCGTAATTGCCCGGGTTGGTGATGGTGAACGTGCCGCCCGAAAGCTCATCGGGTTTGATTTTCCGCCCACGTACGCGTGAACTCAGATCGTTAATGGCATGCGCAAGGCCACGCAGATTTTGTTTGTCGGCGTGCTTGATGACCGGCACCATGAGGCCAGGCTCGGGCTGATCAATCGCAACGGCGATGCCGAGGTGAATATCCTTTTTGAAGCTGATGCTCTCACTGCCGATCGACGCGTTGATGTAAGGATGGCGCTTCAAGACTTGGCATACGGCTGCCGCTAAAAATGCGGTGTAGGTCAAGGACACTTGTTCATCTTGTTGAAATCGATCCTTGTGTGCTGCACGAACCTTGTCGATTGCGGTGTAATCGATTTCAAATAACGTCGTGACGTGAGCGCTTGTCTTGCGTGACGCGATCATGTTTTCCATGATCACGCGGCGCATGGTGGAAATGGGTTTTTCAAGCGGACGGCCGCTCGATTGGATTTCCATTTGCAAAGCACCAACCCTAGTCTCGGGCGCAAGTACTTGCACGGGTGTAGTGCTCGTCGAGGGTTTTGGCTGTTGACCGCGGGTTTCGACGTAGTCGAGCAGATCTTTCTTCGAAACACGACCACCGCGACCACTGCCATCGATGTTCATGATTTCGCTTTCGCCAATGCCGTGCTCATGGGCGATGCGGCGAACGAGAGGCGAGAGGAAGCCTTTCATGTCACCGTCGTTCTCGACGGCTGCGGCGTCGCCGGCATACATTTTGGTTGGCAAATTAGCCGTTTTAGCAGCGATGGGCTCTGCTTGTCTTGCTGGTGCTAGCGTTTCACTCGGTGAAGCCGCTGCGGGCCGTTCTGCAGCTTTTGCGGCCGGGGCTGCTGTTGCTTCACCTGCGGCACCAACGTGGCCCAAAACAGTGCCCACGAGAACCGTCTCTCCCGGTCCCACGACGATATCGAGCAAAACGCCTGAACTTGGTGATGGGATTTCCGCTTCAACCTTGTCCGTCGAGATTAACAGAATATTTTCGTCTTTTTTTACCGCATCACCAGGCTGCTTGAGCCATTTGACGATGGTGCCTTCGGCGATAGATTCGCCAAGCTGCGGCATTATGATATTTTCTGCCATGACTAAACTCCATCAAGCGTCATCGAGCGTGAGAGGACGTAATTGATTTTTCTCATCCACCATAACGAAATACTGCTGCATCTCAAGGGTTCGATGAGGAAAACCGATGGGCTAGATCGGCATCTTGTGGACGACAAGGAGCATGGTTTCCATAAATTTTGCTGCCACACCATTTTCTCGCTAACTTGTCGATTTTAAAAATCTATTGCTGATGTATACACTTTTGCTTTGTTATCGGGACGAATCACAAGGAAATACAATTAGTGAATACAAAGAATTCTTTTGGGCGAGTTATTCTTGCCCTCGTACTGTTTCATGTCAGCAGCATGGCAGCAGATCATACGCGCAGTCTTGAGTTTAGAGTAGGCTCGTGGGTACAATCAAAGCCCCTGCGCGCTTGCGAGGATTTCACGAGCATCGAACCATCTTGCAAAATTCCCTATTTTGCTGTCTTTGATGGTCACGGCGGTGTTGGCGCTGCCGAACTATTGCAAGCTGAACTTCTAAAAAACTTGCTGGACTGCTGTACCGCCGGTGGCACGCTCGCTATTACCGATCACGCAATCACTGAGGCATTCAGACTGTGCCAGGATAAAATCGTTGCAGAAAAGCCAAAGCATTGCGGTTCAACGGCAGTCGCTTGCTTTTTCAGTAGTGATGAACGCGGTCATAAATTACATGTCGCGAATGTTGGTGATTCGCATGCCGTGCTTGTTTCTGTCAGTGGCGAAGGTGATTTAATAACGACGAGGCTATCTACGTCACATCGACCAGGTAATAGCGACGAAGAAAGACGTATCAAAGCCTTCAAGCAAAAGAGAGGACCAAAAAGAAGGCCTGTAGCTAAAGCGATGCCGGTTGTCACTGACACGCCCAAAAGCCGGTATGTTCGAGGAGGCCAGCAGAATACGAGGGCCAAAAGAGCTCTTTTTTGCGACAAAGAAAATAGACCCCATGATGCTCAAGAGGTGCCTTGCCCACTGGTTTTCGCCGAGAACTCGGTGGCGAAAGAGCCCTTGAACAGCATTGCAGAAAAAATTGGCCAGGAGACGCCTGTAGTCGACCTTAACTGGCTCGTCTGGACTGGCTTGGAAATTACCCGCGGCTTTGGTCACGAGAATCTGTATCCAAAGGGCTTTACCGAGGAGCCGTCGATAGTGACGCATCGCATCGATAAAGACGATCTCTTATCTTGATGACCGACGGTGTCCACGACCATATCAGCGATCGGCGAGTCGCGGAGATAGTTTTAGAGAAAGTTCAATGTGGGCTCGACTTTAATCAGATTGCCAGGGAGATCGTGATTGAGGCAGCGGGTTATGCTCGGCAGTATTTGTCCGGTTCCCACGATGATAGCTCATCGCTTTTTTATCGCATTGACGACGACATGACCGTGGTAATTGTTTCGTTTGAGTAAAAGGCCCCTAGTGCGAATTTACCGAGCCTGGCCCGACGAGAGCAGCAGAGTAGATAGCTTGCGAAAAGCCAAAACTTGACGCGAGTTCTGTAACGAATGTCGTAATGATGTCGTTTCGCGACGGCATTGGTAACCCATCGCGCGTGGCTATCTCGCTCAGCGTTATGACACCTCGATCTTTGAGGCCGCAGGGCACGATGTGTCTGCTGAAGCGTTCGTGATCGATATCGATGTTAAGCGCAAAACCATGCTTAGTCACGCCATTTTTGACTCCGACGCCGATGGCGATGAGCTTTTTGAGGCTCACTGGTCCCGAAGTGCTGCGATACCAAACTCCGGTAAAGCCCGGGACGAGGAGTGCGCGGGTAAAGCCAAGAGCGTGCATCGAGCTGAGTAGGCTTTGCTCAAGCCCGCGGATATAACGCTCGACGTTGATACTAGCATCCGGTAGCCGCCATCCCACATTGCTGAGATTG
>CAZRSD010000219.1:0-3310 GCA_964602645.1 uncultured Myxococcales bacterium | reverse complement strand
GAGGCAACCGCTGAATATCTGCGCATGCTCGTGCCCGAAGCGCGCATCGAGACCGCGCATGGGCAAATGGGCGAAGATGATCTTGAGCGCATCATGCTGCGTTTCATGGCACATGAGATCAATGTCCTCGTCTGCACCACCATCATTGAAACTGGTATCGACGTACCGACGGCAAATACCATGTTCATCAATGACGCCGATGATTTTGGGCTTTCGCAACTGTATCAATTGCGCGGACGCATCGGTCGAAGCAAAGAGCGCGCGTTTTGTTTCTTATTAATCAAAAAGCAAACCGAACATCTCACGCCGATAGCGCGCACGCGCCTCGAGATTCTCCACAAATTCTCCGATCTCGGCGTTGGCTTTCGCATCGCGCAACACGATTTGGAATTACGCGGCGCAGGCGATCTCCTCGGCAAAAATCAACATGGACACATGGCGACGGTTGGCTACGATCTTTACGCTGAACTCTTGCACGAAGCCGTGCGCGAACTGCAAGGACAAACCGACCTCGATGACGTCGACCCAGAAGTCATCTTGCCGATGAGCGCGCTCATCTCCGAAAAATATTGCCCCGATATGCATGAGCGCATGGGCTTTTACCAACGCCTCGCGAGCGCCGATTCGCGCGAAAAGATCGACAGCATCATCTACGATCTCGAGGAGCTCTACGGCGAAGCACCACCTGAAGTCTTGGCGCTTAAAGCAAGCGCGCTGATTAAGCTTGAGCTTAAACGCATTCGAGCGCTCAAACTTGAGCTCTCGCAAAACAAAGATACGCAGGCGTTGTCGGTAAGTATTAGCTTGTCGGAAAAATCGCCCATCGATCACAAGAAGCTCGAAGCGGTCATGAAAGAAGGCTTGGCCTTGCGCGTAACGCCACAACACAAGGTGATTCAACTGCTGAATGTAAGCAGCGCCCTTGACCCGGATCTAGCCTACAAGAGCGCCACCGTCGCTATTACCAACGTTGAGCGACATTTGATGAAGGATATCTAAATCGTAGATACGGAGGATTACTGAATCGGCTTAAACAAATGATCCCACAAATAATCGGCAATCTGATTTCCTTGTGTGATGCCTCCGGTTTTGTCGAAGCCCCAGTGAATTCCGAGATAGATGCGGCTTTGACCATTTTCTTCTTCAGCCTGCGACAACGACGTAAAGCTACGTGGCTTAAGCGGGCGAACATTGCCCTCGTTGTCTAGCGTTTCGCCATTGAACTCATCGGAGACAAAGGTAAACGAGATGTTGTCGGTACCGTAGAATTCTCGCAAGATTTGGAAAACGGCACCACCAAAACCGGCATGGCCAGATGGGTAGGCGGGGAATGGCGGCGTGAAGTCGACACCGTTCGAAATGTTAGTTGCCGGCGCACCAAGGGGTGAGAAGTTTATGTCGCCGCGGGTATCGGGATTACCGTCACCAAGCATGGATGGTCCGGTGCCAGGATCGGCTTCGCGAATACCGGTGACGGGACGCCAAAATTTATAGTGATACTTTGACTCCCAAATTGCGATCGCAGCATCAGCCATAGCGACGTTGATCAACGCAAGAAGGCGCGCGGTGCTAACCATGTCGGTGCCGCGTTCTTTGGCAATGTGCATCGCAATTTGATTGTAGAGACGAGGTGGTGCACAAAGGCTTGGTGTACCGTCGTATGCCCAGTAGATGCCAATTTCTTCTTGGTCTTCAGTGCGTACCGTCGGCGTGACAATGCCGTCGCCACCAAGGGCTTTCACTTCATTGAATGCTGCGGTGTATTCAGGGCTCGTCAGGGCGGGTGGTGGTGGTGCGCGAAATTGATCGGCTGAGGTCAAAACGAAAGGCAGGACGGTGCTCCAGTTAGCACCCAGCGCAAGAGGTATGTTGCTGATGGGATCCTTGCGCCACTCACCGGGATCGTCACTTGGAAAATAATCTACGCCGACTACCGGTTCTGCATGCGCCGAGCCATCGTCAGCACGCATGGCCAAAATCATAGCCGCTGCCTGATGGCCGAGTTCAATGCCACGCTCTTTGGCGTCGCTTTCGCCGATGGTTTGCATGTCGAGTGCTTTTTGATAGCTAAAAAGTCCTTCTTGCGACGGGAACAACTCGACGAGGGTGTCGTAGGCCGCAACCGTAATGGCCGCATCGACATTGGTCTTTTCAGTGACCGGTGGCAAGCCAATGTAACTTTGGTAGCCACCTTTCACGGCATTGATAACTTCAAACATTGCGATGTGCGTAATCGCCAACGCCCGTGCCGCTCGGCCGGGGCCCATTTGTTCCCGCACCGCCATTATTGAAAACGCAACCGTCGGCGTGTTGTGATCGCGTCCACTTGCGTCGATGGCCATTTCGTTCCAGTGCGCAAGCATATTAAAGCTGAGATCTTCGGAACTTGGACCTCTGCCACCGCCACTGCCGCTCCCGCCGAGGACAGGATAGCGATAGGGCAAGCCTCCACCTGCGCGATCACTTGAAAATGCGTCATCAGCCGACACGTCGAATAGGGGTGATTGTTCCTTTCGTAACCAAGATTGATCTGGCTTCACCGCCAAGCTTCTCGCCTGTGTAGCTGGCGCTGCGTCTTGAACCGGCTCTTCACGCGCCGTGACCGGTGATGTTTCACTGGTCAACGCTTTAGGTTGGGCCGCCGAATTTTCACACGCGCTAATGACAACCGTAGCCGTCAACAGCAGTAGGTTTAAATAATGTATGGTTCGCATAAGTGACCCGTGCGCCATGCCTCGCGCTTACTCCGAATACCGAGCGAAGAGATTTTATAGGGCCATTTTTAGCGTCGTTGATTTTTTCAAAAGGTTTTGGTTTTTGCTGCACGGGTGCGGTGTTATCTGCAGGGAGGGCACGACACCTTGACCGGCCAAGAGAACTTCTGGATATCTGCGTCGAATGCGCTCATTCCGGATAAAGCGGTGCCACGAGTACCGACGATGGCGGCACAAGGCGCGTCTGTTCAACATCGCGTTTAATACGGCTGACCACATCATCCGCTTTGCCACCCTGGTCTCTATACAAAGTGGCTTCGAGATCATCACGCAAAAGCGCAAGTTCAGTGCGATTGGTGATGACCACGCGATTTCTATCGACCCACCATAAAAAAGACTCAATATCGCGATAGACCGCTTTGGCATCTTGGCTGCTACAGGAGGACACAATATTCTTCACGCGTTGCCTTAGTTCGTGTTCTATGGATTTTACGCTTTCGTGCGACGCATCGCTCGCACGACGACGCCACAACAAAACCGCAAGCGTGCTTAACCACAAGATAAGGAGCACAACACTGATCGCTTGCCACCAATAA
>CAZRSD010000218.1:0-3350 GCA_964602645.1 uncultured Myxococcales bacterium | reverse complement strand
AATGCACGGGGGGCACCACGTTGCCCAAAAATTGACCACCATAGGCTTCGTCAACATTTTGCGAAAGCTTGTTGCCGTGTTATCAAAACGAACGATCTTCTCGTCGATAGGTGCGCGTGCGCCCACGGCGAGCGTGGGCGGATGTTGATCGGCGATCAAAAACGCGACTGCAGACGCAATAGTCACATAGGCTGCGACGCTAAGAATTTTCCTCGTGAGGGGGTTCTTGGCTTGCATCCTGAGCTCCTTGTTCTTGAGATGAATCTTCGGTTACGTCGGGCGAGGTTTCCTGCGCGGGGACTGGTCGATAGTCTCTCATGCCATCGGCAAGACTGCCATGGTGAATCGCAATATTTTGGCTGCCAAAGCCTGCGATAGCTTCGAGGCCGGGCCTTAGTCTTTCTCTTACACCAGCAACATTGACCGGCATGGTGATCATCGCAACGCCCTCGACTATCAGTTGGCCGGTGCTTGCTTCCGCAAAGAACCGCCCTTCAACCCCGCCAAAACTGAGGTGCTGGCTCGACGGCATATTATTGGCGACATAATTTTCAGGCAAACCGATAAATAGCGAGATTTTGGTGGTAGATGAAAAGCCCTTCTCGTGCGCATCCTTGAGCGCAAGGAACGCGGGCTCGATGATCTTTTCCAACTTTAAGTCATAGCCACCTTGGCCATTCTTGAAGAGGAGCCGCGGCTTGATGAGACCAGAAACACGCAAGCCTTGTTGTGGTGAATCATTGAGATACTCAACGGTCTCGAGCGAAAAATCAGTGCGCTGTGTGCCATACAAATGTGCTTCGACTTCGGCAACACTCTTCGAGCGCAGCCTTTCGCCGGCTTCAAGTTTGATGGTCTGTGCTTCAAAACCCAAGAGGTCGATGGAGTATTCACCTTCGAGCACACCGTCATCACTCAACCAAAGTTGATAGGAGTAGGTTCGCAAATTCTTCTGTGCGCTGTCATAGGGCAAAGCAAAGACGGTGCCATTTTTGGGGCGCAGAACAAGCGCTTGTTGACCCTGGCGGTTGGCGTCCAGTTGGTCGCTCGGCACTTTTGTCGCCTCAGGATCAAAATAATGCGTCACGCCGTTGCTTGTATACGAGAGAATGATGGAGCTAAAGAGCGCCGGCGAATAGAAATCAGGAAGTTCGGGATAAAACCGCCGGTCGCCGGCCGCGATGAGGTCAGTCTCCACGCCGATGCTCGAAAGCAATGATTTGGCCAAAATGGCGATATCTGACGGCGTACCAAATCGTCGCGCAAAGGTGCGCGTGGCAGGTTGAAGGTCTTGCTCTTGGAAACTTCTCACCGCCGAGCGTTTCTCGATATTGTGGTGCACGAACGACAGCAAATGATTGATCTTCTCTTCTTCATGCAACAGATCGCGCGTTTCTTTGACGGCATAGGCGCGGATTTCGCTCGAGGGCAAATCGTAGCGATCGATGCGGTGGTACAAATAGCTTGACACCGTATTCCAGCTGTCGAATCGTTGTCCTGCGTCATTTTGAGCGGGGCTTTCAAATGACAAGAGTATCTGGAGCAAATTTGACGGCTGCGATTGGCCCGACATGGTTTCTACGTCGGCACTCCAGCTGTAGCGCATGCCGAGGCCAGCGCGATTATCATCTTGCACCCAAAGCGGCTTTTCTTGAGGAAAACTATTGGGCAGGTAATCAAACTTGGTGCGATCCTTGGCCGCCTTGAAGTGCATGGTGATGCCATAGGGAACGTCGACGGTGAGCTTCGCATCCATGGTGGGCATGGCATCTTCTTGCATGAGTATCGGCGGCAGCCAGCGAATGTCCATCCACTCATAGGACGTCGTCACGACGACAACTTCGTTTGCATTGACGTAGGGAATCACCAGAGCAAGCTTCGAGCGTGCGGGTGCCCACGTGGTTTTCTTTTCGCTCAAAATTGACGTCGCGGTTTTCTTCGCAACGAATTCACGGACGGTCTTGCCGCTCTTTTCCACGCGCGCAGTCACTGATGGGTTGCGCATGAGCGGGTTTACGATCATTTCCAATTTGAACGGTGTATCGGTGTGCCCACGTGTGAAGGCGTAGCGGTCTTGTCGCCTGTAGAGAATATGAGCCGGTTGCCTTTTATTTTCTTGCACAAAGACCAGGTCAGTTTCCTTTTTGAGCATGGCGATAGGCGCTTTTAGGCTCGAAAGCTGGGCAGGAAGCGGGGATGAATGTTTGCAACCCGGTGCTGTCATTACCAAGCTCAGCATGACCATGGGCAGGAAGGGGCGATGAAAAGTGGTCGTCATTGCTCGTCTCTTTGTATAAGCCTTGGTGATTTAGAGGTTCTTGCGAATTATCGCGGTTTCACCTCAAATGCAAGATTAGTCTCGCGAACGCCACCAAGCGTTTCCCGAAAGGGACACGAATGTTTCGCCGGATTCTACGAATTAAAAATGTATAAAGAAGGATTTTGAGAAGGAACCTAATGCAGCAGTTATCTACTTGTAGCAGGATTGACAGGCAACATTTGCGCTGTACCCTGGACTTCCGATAGCAGAGAGATGGGCTATTGATGCAGAAAAATTTGGAGTAATTCAGTTATGAAAAATATTGTTTCGTATTCTTTCGTCGGAGTTTTGGCGGCGTTGCAAATGACCGCATGTGGCGGTAGTCTGAAATTGGGCAAAGTCGATGAGGAAACTTCGAAACAACAAGTCGAAGCTTCGAAAAGCCTCGTTGAGTTCATGGATGCAAACCCTGACGTTGCAAAGTCTTCTTTGAAGATCATCCGCACCGCAGCAGGCGGCGGTGATGCACGCTCTTCATTGTCGGTAAGCAAGGGAAGCCGTTGTTTTGATCGACAACGTTGTTGAGCAATTGAAGTTCAAGAGCATATTTGACGCCGTCGTTCGTCTTTTCGCTGTTGCGACCAAGTTCCCTAAAGAAGCTCAAGCGCTTTTCGAGGGTATGGCTGGCGGCGCCCCGGGCGACAAGGGCGAAATGCACGGTACTGCTGTAGGTTCTGACAAGAACAAAGGTGCTGGTATTAAATTGGCACTTGCCCGCGCATTTTCTGCAAAGCCAGCGGCTTCAGTAGGAGCAAGTGAAGGTCATGATGGCCACGAGCACCACGATCATGAAGGGCACGGCGAAGCGAAAATGGCAGATTTTGGCATGACCTGTCAAGAAATTATGGACGATCCAAGCAAGTTCATCGACAAGGCATCTGAAGGTGAACGTTCCGACAAGCAAGTCGAAGACGCAATGGCAAACGGTGAAAAAATCCTCAAAGAAGTTGTGAAAAGCTGCGACGCTATTGATGGTGGCGAGTTCGCGAAATGCACCGACATCGTTATCGGCGCCATTGCAAACTTGAAC
>CAZRSD010000217.1:0-3362 GCA_964602645.1 uncultured Myxococcales bacterium | reverse complement strand
ATCACGCATGGTGGTCGATGGCTTCTTTGGGCCAACACGAATTAATCCTTCAGAATCCCTTGACGAGGCTGAGCCAGAAATGCGCGAGCTTGTTGCACTCACCGGCGGCAAATATTATCGGGCAAAGGATCACAAAGCACTTGCAGAGATCTACGCAGAGATCGATGCACTCGAGCCGGTGAAATCTGATCCGATTATCTTGATACCGCGCAAAGATCTGTTCTATTGGCCTCTCACTTGTGCGCTCGTGGTGATGTTGCTCCATCTCGCATCGCGCATGAATTTTGGCGCACAGCGTAAAGGTGGCTCTTCACGACGAGAATTGAGCGAGGTGCGGTCGTGATAAACTGGGCTGACTTTCATTTCTTGCGGCCGCTTTGGCTTTTGCTCATACCTCTTGCGCTCGTGGTGCTCTTTTCGCCATTGAGCAAAGCGCGCCAAAAGACATCGTGGGATCGCGTTATCGATCCACATTTGTTGCCTCATCTTTTTCGTGAACGCACTAACAAGCAGTCGTCTCGAGGAGGATCATGGTGGCTCTTTAGTTTCTTCTTGTTGATAGCGCTGTCGCTTTCAGGACCAACGCTCAAGAAAATTCCAAATGATACAGCCTTTTTTCAAGCGCCACTTGTGATTTGTTTGGAATTGTCACCGCACATGTTGGCCAAAGACTTAGATCCGAGTCGGCTCAAGCGCGCGCTGTTCAAGCTTGAAGATCTATTGCGCAGCTACACTGGTGCCGAGGTGGGGCTCATCGCCTTTGCTGGCGATGCGCACGTGGTGGTGCCGCTCAGCAACGATTATAATACCGTGCTGACTATGGCAAAAACTCTCACGCCCGATCTTATGCCGGTCAAAGGCGTTAATCTCAAGCGCGCGGTTCTGCTTGCGCGCGACATGACGAAGAAGTATCCGCGCTCGCAGATCGTAGTGATGAGCTCGAGCAATTTCGACGACACGTCACTCGATCTTCCGCCGCTGCCATGGCCTGCTGTGGTGTGGGCATTTGCGACCGAACCAGGCGGTCCGATGGAAATGGCCGATGGCCGCTTTGATCAAAATCGTGGTGGTGGTATTACGATTTCAAAACTTCGTCGTGATTACTTAGCCAAGCTCGACACTGCAGGAAACGCGAAGACGCTGCTATTTTCAGCTGACATGCGTGACGTGGAAACTATCGTGCGCGGACTTGGGGCTGACGCACCGGTTCTAGCCTCGCACGACGTGCTCTTCGATCAATGGTACGATCTTGGGCCCTATGTATTGGCTTTTGCTATGGCAGCATTTTTGGGCTCGTTATGGTTTGGGCGCGAGCAACTCATGGTCGCCTTGCTGGTGGCAGTGGTGCCGGCGCACGATGGGCATGCGGGAGTTGCCGATTGGTTTTTACGTCGTGACCAGCAGGGTCAGCGCGCGCTTGATGCCAATGAACCAGCCAAGGCCGCCGAACTTTTTGAAGATGCTTTCCAAAAAGGTAATGCGTACTATCGCGCAAAAAATTATGACGAGGCAATCAAACATTTAAGTTCGGTGAATACATCGGATGGCCAATATAATTTGGGCAATGCCTTTGCGCAAAAAGGGCAGTATCAAGAAGCGATCGCGGCCTATGACAATGCGTTGAAGTTGGATCCAAAGAATGCCGATGCTCAGGCAAATAAAGAACTGCTCGAGAACAATCAGCAACAGCAACAACAAAAAGATCAACCCGGTGACGGCGAAAAAAATCAGCAACAGCAAGAAAACAAGCAATCCGACGAGAAAAGCGAGCAGCAAGAAGGGCAAGAGAAAAAGCAAGCGTCAGATTCCAAAAATAAGAACGAGCCAAAACCGTCGCAAGAAGAACAAGAACAGCAACAAAAAAAGCAGCAACAATCTTCTGACGGTAATGGGGGCAACCCTGAACAAAAGCAAGGCTTGCAGACGCAAAAAGGACACAAGGAAAAAGATACGCCGCTTGAAGACAAACTCGATCCTGAAACTCGTTATCATCTTCAGCGGCTTGAACAAAACAATAGCCTCTATCTGAAACGAAAATTTTACTATGAATCGCAGAAGCGACAAGGCGAATAATGATGTGCGGTCTTAGGCGAAGTATACTAGTGAGTGCGCTACTTGTGATGGCGTGGTCGTTTAGTGGGTTTAGCAAAGCCTTTAACGCGTCCGTGGATAAAAAGTCGGTTGCAGTAGGTGGGTCCCTTCGCTTGACGCTTGAATACGACGGGCAAACCAATGAGGAGCCCGAACTCGGGCCGCTCGAACGAGAATTTACTATTTTATCCCGACAAACCGCCCAAGAGTCGAGTTTTGTGAATGGCAATCATCGCTCGAAGACAAGTTGGATTTTAGAAATTCTGCCGAAATCGTCGGCAAAAACGCTGACGATACCTGCAATAAAACTTGGGCAGCAAAGCTCAGCGCCGATTGAAATTGCACAGACAGAACAAAATAGCCAAGTACACCAAGGCGACATCGCCGTTACGATGTCAACCGATCGCGCGGAAAGCTATATTACCGGCGAGGTGATCTTAACCGTTACTATCAAAACTCCTTTGTCACTGCGCAATGCATCACTCACCAAGCCGGAAATTAAGAACGCTATTGTCGAGACCTTGGTTGAAGGAGAACGCAGCGAAGCGGTTGAGCAGGGCATAAAATATTTTATGTATAAACAAGTGTACGCCGTGTATCCGAGCAAGTCTGGTGAGCTCGAGATACCGCCAGTGATCTTTCGTGCCATCGCCGTCGCTGATCGGCAAAGCGGTCAGGGGCTGCGTGGCTTGTTTTCCAATGGCTCGTCGGTAAGTATGCGCTCAAACAGCGTGTCGCTCCACATTAAAGATGTTCCGGCAGAGTTTCCTAAGAATCAGCAGTTTGTGGCGTTTAAGAGTTTTGTCATCATCGATTCGTTTGACGAGGCCAATCCGAGTTTTGAGGTCAACAGAGCGACGTCGCGGCGATTTGAGATCAAAGCGAAAGGTGGCCTTGCTTCATACTTACCTAATGTCGCAACACCAACAGTGAAGGATTTGCAGGTTTATAGTGACGTGGGCACAAAAGTGCAGAAAAATGAACCGGATGGCATTGTGTCGACGGCAAAATTTTCTCACATCTATATGCCCTCGGCCACGGGAACGCTCAATGTGCCAGAGCAGGAAATTTATTGGTGGAATGTCGGCGAAGACAAACTCAAAGTCACCTCCGTGCGTGCGCTTACACTCAACGTGACGGGCCAAGGTGTCGCGCCGCCGCCAAATCAACCAGCAGCTGACGCAGTGCCGGCACCCACCGACGAAAATATCCAACCTCCGCCAGCATTAACGCCAAAGCAAGGACAGCCAAGTGCGTCGACAAATTATTGG
>CAZRSD010000216.1:0-3383 GCA_964602645.1 uncultured Myxococcales bacterium | reverse complement strand
CATTAGGGAAATAGACGTTGGTCAGGAGAAAATCCTTAAATTGCAGTGCAAGAAACCGACCCTCGCGATCAAATTCGGGGATGCCGAGACTGCTGTAAACATTTAGTGGCTCATGTTTTGAAAAAACCATAACCCCGCTATAGCCAGGACGCTCAGCCGAGTTGGCGTAGCGATGATAGTTGTCCATCGCGTGCGAGGCCTCTAACGCCTGGGCCACATTCGCTTTTGTCTCTTGGATGCCAATAATATCAGCGACGAAACCTTCGGTTTGTTCACGAAAGCCCTTCTTAATCGCTGCCCTGATGTCATTTACATTCCACGAAACGATGCGCATGAAGCAACCCTATGTATGAATTTTTGTACGCTGACCATACTAAACCGCAGTGTGTAAGGTGAAAAGGGAGGCTTCATGCCTGCGCATAAGACAATGCGAATAACCGGTGGCTCGCTTGTGCGACGGCGCTTTTTAGTGCCGCCCATGGTAGACGACGGTACGGTGCGCCCGACACCCGATCGCGTGCGTGAGGCAGTTTTCTCGATGATTCGTGATGATATCGAAAACGCGCATGTCCTCGATCTCTTCGCCGGCAGCGGCGCGCACGGCTTTGAAGCGGTCTCGCGCGGCGCGCTGTCGGTGCGTTTCGTCGAAAAAGACCCACGAGTTGCCGCTATCATCAAAGAAAATATCGCGACGCTCGATGTTGCATCGCAATGTGTCGTCGAGATTAGCGATGCACAAAAATGGCCAAACAAAGGCGCGAGCACCGTTTACGACGTCATCTTTGTTGATCCACCGTATACGATAATCCTTGAAGCGAGTTTCTTTGTCGAGATCGAAAGGCATCTTTCCTCCCGCGGCATTGTGGTGTTTCGCTGTTTTCCCAAACTAGAGCCTGCCATCGACGAGCGTTTTGTTATCGATCGCGACCGCGTCTATGCGGGAACACGTGTTTTCATTCTAAGGCGCGCCACGACTCCTTGACAGCAGCAAGGCCACGGCACAAGAAAAGACTATGAAACGAGCCATCTATCCTGGAACCTTTGATCCCATTACCAACGGACACGTCGACATTATTCGCCGCGCGCTGACCATATTCGACGAGCTGATCGTTGGTATTGCGGTGAATCAAGAAAAGTCACCGGTATTTTCTGCCGAAGAGCGCAAACAATTAATTCGCCAGAGTTTCGCCAATGATTCGCGTATCGACGTGGTGAACTTTGAAGGCTTGCTCGTGGATTTTGCCAAGCACTGCAATACGCCGTTCGTGGTGCGGGGGCTGCGCGCCGCGAGTGATTTTGAATATGAGTTTCCGCTTGCCGCCATGAATCGCAGTATGGATAACAATTTCGAAACTGTCTTCCTGATGACGGGCAGCGACACCTATTTTTTGTCGTCGCGCTTGGTAAAAGAAATTGCATTGCTTGGAGGCGACGTAACGAAAATGGTTCCCAAGCACGTGTCGCTCGCGCTCAAACGCAAACGCCTTTAAGTTTTTAACACTGTCTATCTTGTGGGTTGCCCTATGTCGAATCTTAGTCTTAGTAATCGTGTTGTTTCCATGAAACCCTCGGCGACGCTGGGCATGGCGCAGGCTGCGCGCGAACTAGCAGACCAAGGCGTCGATGTGGTGGTAATGAGCGCCGGTGAGCCCAATTTCGAAACGCCCGAGGCGATTGTAGCGGTGGGTTGTGCTTCGATGAAGAATGGCAAGACCCACTACGCGCCAGTGCGTGGCACCAAGGCGATGGTCGCAGCCATGCAGGAAAAATTCCTACGCGATCAAAAGATTTCGTATTCAGCTGAAGAAGTGATGTGTACCGTCGGCGCTAAAGCAGCTATTTTGCTGGCGTTAGAAGCGGTAGTAAATGATGGCGACGAGGTTATTATTTTCGCGCCGTTTTGGGTGTCCTACGAAGAGCAGGTTCGCCTTGCTGGTGGTGTGCCTGTTATTGTGACTTGTGATGCGCGTGACAACTTTATGCCTTCGGGCGATGCGCTCAAGCGTGCGATCACGCCGAAGACGAAAGCCGTGATCCTTAACTCGCCCAATAATCCGACGGGTGGCGTCATTTCTAAGAGTCAGCTCGAAGGCCTCGCGAGTGCACTGAATGGCACATCGATATGGCTCATCTCCGATGAAATTTATGAAAAGCTGGTTTTTGACGATGCGATCCACATTTCGCCCGCTAGCTTAAACGACGACATGCGACGCCGCACGCTTGTGATCTCTGGCGCATCAAAGGGCTATGCCATGACGGGCTGGCGCGTTGGTGTTGTTGCCGGACCCAAGGTCATCGTCGACAGCATGGTGAAACTGCAAGGTCAGCAAACCACGTGCCTGCCGGAATTTATTCAGGATGCGACGGCCTATGCGCTGAAAGAGGACCAAACGATACGAGCCGAGATTCAAAAGATGTGCGATGCCTATGGCAAGCGTCGCGACGTGGCGCTCACTCTCTTCGGTAAATTGCCTCATGTCGCCGTGTTTAAGCCCACCGGTGCGTTTTATATCTGGGTGAATATGTCCCATTACGTCGGCAAATCGCTGCGTGGGCACATTGTTAAAGATGATGTCGATCTCGCAACCCGCATGCTCAGAGAAGCACACGTCGCATCGGTACCAGGCACGCCGTTTGGAGGTCCGGGGTTTTTGCGCTTCAGCATAGCGTCATCCATTGACGATATACAAAGAGCGGCCGAGCGAATCGCTCAATGGCTATATTGAAAATGCGGCGCGCTTGGCTAGTATGGCGGGATGACTAAGACGTCTTCGGCCTTCGCCAAACCCATCACCTATGACGACGCATTCATCACGTCAGTAATTCCTTACGGTGAGTCTGATTGCATCGTGCGCATGTTGACGCGCGAACGCGGACGGCTTGCTGGGTTTTGTCGTCGTGGTCGTGCGTTCAAGAAAGGCAGCAATGCGCCACAGGCCCCCGCGCTTGCCCATGTGGGGTTTATTGCCGCCGAGGAAAAAATGGTGCGGCTCGTTTCCTGTGAGCTTGCCCTCGACACGATGTTAGCATCGTCGGTGAAACTATTTGCCTACCGCGTGTATATCGCCGAGCTCATCGAAAAATTATTGCCTGAGGAAGATGTCGCTGGAATGGTGTTTTCGTTGGTCGAGGATGCGTATGCAGCACTTCTCAGGGCTAACGCGGGTGCACATGTGTTGCGTTCTTTTGAGTTAAAGCTCTTAGACTATTGTGGCTATTTACCCGAAATGCCGACGGAGGGCGATGAAGAAGATGCGATCGTTGCCTTTGATCCTTTGTCTTGTCGTTTTATTGCTAACGACAATGAAAGTTCATTGGCATTTTCATGCGATGCCATAAAGCTTGCCAAGGCCATGCTTATTGCCAAAATTGGTAGCGTAAAC
>CAZRSD010000215.1:0-3404 GCA_964602645.1 uncultured Myxococcales bacterium | reverse complement strand
GGGAATGCCATTGAAGATGACCGAGTAGTTTTCGGGATCGTATTGCTCAAACGCATGGGGCATTTTTTAAAACCTCATCAAACCGTGACAGTTCCTTGGATTTCGATCTTGTGAATGGCGCCGGCCAGGCGTGCATTGAAGCGGACCTTGGGAAGTACGCGCTTTTCTCGATCGCTTTGTTCTATTTGGTCGATAGTCGGCGTGCTCACCTGAGGCTCAGGATCTTCCGCGAGCAGGCCACGGTAAATTCCCTCTTTGAGCAGGGCCATGATTTCTGAGCGCACCAAATCGATGCCCTTCAGTGTGTAAGGTATTTTTTTGTTAAGAACGAGAAGACGAAACAGTCGCTCTTGCATGCGCACATGAAGCCAATCAATGCCGTGCGTCATATCGATGAAGCGACCTCCAGCCATCTTACCGTCGAGCGTAACGCCTACACCCTTGATACCGAGATAACGGTTGATATTTGCCTGCTCTAACTCATTGGCCGTCTCGGTGGTCAATCCATAGGACTTTACTTCTTTAAGCTCGCGAAACGCCCATGATGCAGAACCTGGGGCTTCGGGTAACATTACGCCCATCCATGCCGAGGCGAGCATTTGATCGTCCGAGCTGTAGATGCAAAATACGCGGTCGTTCTTCTTATCTTGAGCATCGGTAGCGATGGACTTCGTCGTCTCATTAACATCCAAACCAAGAATCATGCGCTTTTGAGCAACGATAGTCGCTAGCTTCTTTGCGTCGTCGACGTAGGCATCGCCATCTTTGGGAAAGAGAACGCCGTAAAAGTCATCATCCTCTAAGCAGATTTTGGAAAACGCCGTGGCAATATCTTTGTTGTCGGCCGGTATAATTCGGCCAACCTTAAATTTCTCGACGCGGTTTTTCTGCGCACACAAAATTGTTGCGGCTTTGAAGACGGCGGTGTCTCTGAGCTTCTTCTCCATTTCGGCATTCGCCTTTGCCAGCTTTTCAGCTCGTTTCTTCCGTTCTTCTTCTATCTTATCTGGAGGCAATTTAGGGTCTAAAGGGTCAACGAGTTCCTTTTCCCACTTTAAAAGTTCATGGGCATCGGAAAAGCTTCTCACGCGCCACGCATCAGGATGATCGAATACGCCAAACACAAGTGGAATGCCGAATCCTGCTTGTGCCATAGTGAGGCTTTGAGCCTCAATAGAAATCTTAACGATGCTGTCTAAGCTCATAGAAAGTTCTCACTGACGGCGATGGAGTCAAAGAAGCCAATTCTATTGGCAGGCGCTTGCTCATGAACCACGAGTCGAAACACCACGTCGAAGGTCGACCGGAGTTCTTTGCGATTGGTTCGGCTAAAATCGAGATTGAGCAGCGGGTGGGTTTCCACAAACACTAAACCTGCCGATCGGAGTTCATCGCGATACACAGGGTTTGCGAGCGCGAGCCGGGCCTTTTCGGCTAATGCTCTCGACGATGGTGCCGACTTGGCGAGGCGCGCACGAATCTGCACGTTAACGGTGAGTTCTCGATAGCCGTACATTTCAAGCGAAATATCGCTGTCCCGAAATGTGTACCGATGGCTATCGCGACCGACGGTCATACTTTGGCCGAGTGACAACACACCAAGCGGCGCTCGTGGAATGCGTCTGATCGAATCTTCCCACGCAAAGGGAATGCCCGTTGCTTCGGAGAACACTCGTTCGAGCGCCGTCTGCAGCGATGACCATGCGAAGCTCATGAGGAACCTCGTACTTCATGGGTAATGGAGCCTTTGAGTCGACCGGTATCGATGAGGGCTTTCGAACTCTTCTTGCGACGAATCGTTGTCTCAGCAAGTTTTGGTTCGATGCCGCGATTGATGGTTTGCACCATATCCTTTGACACCACTTCGCCGAGAGTGGTTAGCGCTTGCGCCATCGTCAGCTTGCCGTCAATATATTTCTGCTGCAGCTGACTCATGACTTTTGCATGTTCATGGCGCTTTTCGTCGCAGGTTGATCGAATGAACGAGCGTTGTGGAATGCGGCCGTCTTTAGAGCCGTATTCGTGCACGATGGCGAGATCGACCATAGAAAATCCATCGTCGCGCTTTTCGTCCTGGAGAATTCCCACCGCCACATGAGGTGCATTTGCCATTTTCGTGAGAAGCTTTGCTAAACGCTGTTGTTCGCGTTTGTTGTCTTTTACGTATTTCATAGGACGCGGGCTCCCATGCTAACGATTCGGCACAAGCGTTCAAACTCAGCGGCGTACACAGACTTTGCTAACGGCTCATCCGGGTCGCGAAGAGATTCTCCTACGCGAGAACGGGTGAGCTTATCAGCGGTGAGAAAGAACACGCCTTCTTCGAAGAGCTCGCCCCATTGAGAACGGTTAAGCTCACCTTCAGCGGCATTAATAGTCAACGCGATGACCTCTCTGTCGCCGCTGTCGAGATTTTCAGCGAACTCGGGAAATCGTGCGAGAAAGGCTTTGCTCACAAACCCACCCCGTACGCACAAGCTTTGGGCGTATAAACTTGCACGCCGCCAAACCGTGCGTGACAATGAATTCTAATATTCATCCCCGCGGCTTGCGGTTCGAGCATTTCGAACTCTAAAGGCAGGTACATCTCTAGGGCTTGAGGCGTGCGAGGGTAAATCACGCATTTGTCCTTGAGATGTACCCAGCTATCGACGTTCTTGATGTAAGGATTGTTGCTCAATAAATAGTTGAGAATGGTGACATTGCTCTGGGATGAATACGGGGTTTGCGCGATGTACGCGAAATGCTTGATCGGCAAGAGCAGCGTATCGGGCAAGAGAACGTTGTTGGTGTCCTCGGCGATCGTTGATACCAATCGATTGATATCATCCAGTATGGCTTGGCCTTCCTTGCCCTTGCCTTTGTCGTCGAACCACTTTCCGACAGTATGGCTCGCTATGCCATTAGGGCCCTCTTGATTGCAGATGCCTTTGATACCAAAGCGTTCATCACCGTTGACGGCGAGCTTGTCGATTTTGGATTCGATGGTTTGGCGTGCTGCTGTGGCGAGCTTTGCGTCGAGACCGGTGCCCGCTAATTCGCTGCGACGAAGATCTAAAACCGAATACTCGAAAAAGCATCCAAGTGATTTGATGGGCGCATAGGCTTCGCGTTGTCCCACACTCACCGACGGAAAATCATCAGCGTTGGGGTTAAGTACTTTCGCTTCGCCATAGGTATCCCAGATGCGTGCTGATACGGTTTCAGCCGCTTGAGGAATGCTGCGGTTCACGGGAATGAAGGTTCTCGCCTTAAGCGCAGGAAACGTTTCCTGAAACGCTAAATTTAAAACGTGATTAAGTTGCTGTTTGAGAAAAACTGATTGCGTTGTCACGCTCATTGCACACCTCCGAAGAAGTTGACTTCGATGGGAACGAGGCCGCCATCGGTTTTCTCAAGGAAGA
>CAZRSD010000214.1:0-3436 GCA_964602645.1 uncultured Myxococcales bacterium | reverse complement strand
ACCACATCCATGCCGACGTGACGGTAACGTTTGGAGTTCATAAACGTGTTCACATCAGTGAACCGACAAAAGCATATTGTGGTTTTGTCGTTGCAGCACCCATCGGGCTGTTCCTAAAATCACCACCTGCAAATTTTTTCCGTCGACAAAGACGAGCGCTATTGCAACTCTTCAAGCCGCTCACCAACACAGCTCATAAAGGCAATTTTGGGCATGTTCTCGTCATTGAAGGCCACGAGAATTATTTGGGGGCAAGTCGCCTCGCCGCGCGCGCCGCATTGCGCGTGGGCGCGGGACTTGTCACCATTGCATGCGAAGAGCACCTTTTGCCAACGTCACTTGATGTACCAGAGTTTATGAAAATTCGCCGCCAAGCGATCAGCGCGGATTTCATGGGGCGTGTGGATGCCGTTGTCATTGGCCCCGGCCTCAGCGCCGAAAAAGTTTGGCAAGAACGCGCAAAGACTTTTATTGAAACATGGCAAAAAACATTGAGCGTCATCGTGCTCGATGCTGATGGTCTTAGGCTCTTACCGTCGCTACAAGGCACGCTTCGCGACACCATCATTATCGCAACACCACATCCTAAAGAAGCAAGTCAGGTACTTGGAATGAAATTATCGACGATAGAGCGAGATCGCTTCGCCGCTATTGAAGCACTCGGTCACAAGAACAAAGAACTGGCGCTGCAAATTATTTGGGTGCTCAAAGGCGCAACAACGCTCGTGCGTGATCTTAACGGTACTATCTTCGCGTTTCGTGGCGACTTGCCACTCTTGGCCACCGGTGGCAGTGGCGATGTTTTAAGTGGCGCGATCGCGGGGCTCGTCAAGCAAGTAGACTCGCCACTTGCAGCGACGCTCCTCGCCGTCAGCATGCATATTGAGGGTGGCGCCGTCTTATCTCGACGCATCAGTAAAGGCAGCTTTGCATCGGAGCTTGCCGACACATTTCCTGCCATTTCAAAAAATCGGCTGTAGCCATCGCGCGTATGAATTAATGCATTCGCCGGCATGTGCCATCATCGTCGCTACCTTGCTAATCAGCGCGAAGGACTTGTCCCTATGCCCGCATTTTTGGCAAAGTCATTAGCAAACAGGTGAAGCGGATCGAGCAACGCCACAAGGTTTGCAAATACGGCCACGTTGTCACCATAGCGCTTGAGTTCTCGCGCTAATGCAAACGTCCAGTCTTTGTTTTTGCCCCAGTGGGGTCGGCCGTAAAAATCCTCGATCATGATGCGCGACATGTCCTCGAACGGCGCAGAAATCTGTTCTTTCAAATCAAGCGGAAACCCTACGGCTTCAGGCGTTATCATCTCGATAAACACAACGGGTTCACCCTCTTGGAATTCACCACTACTGGTAGAATGAGCGAGCAGACTCAAATCTTCCGATGGTGCAAAACGCAAAAAGACGCCGAAGAGTGGAAAGTGTACGTCGTGATTTTTGATGTACGCCTTGATCGCATTCAGTGCAGGAACAATATGCGAAAAGGGAATCGCGATTTCACGATCGTTTTGAAAGAAGCTTTCATCCGTCGCAATGAACTTGCTCGACAACATGCGATGCGCATACCCGACGACGTTGTCAGAAGGCTTAGCGCGACCAATGAGGCCACCCCAAAAACTGCTTTTCTCAAGCGGCGGCTGCCATTTCAAAAACAAATAGCGAAGATCTTCTAACAAAGTGTTTAAACCCTCATAACACATGCCATAGTGCAAAATTACTTTATACGGCAACACAAGACCAGGAGGCACGCGCGGATTGAGCAGCGTGCTTTGGGCTCCGCGATCAACGGCGTGATCAGTTTCTTTGCCGCACCCTTTCACAAAGCGTCCTCGATGCGGAAACCAATTGATGAAAGAATAGTCGCAATCTTCGATCGCATTGGCGAGGCCATGTTCAACAAATAGCGGATCGTCTTGGTGATCCGTAACCTGCACGTGCAATTTGAATTGTGGTACGACCTTAAGCGTAACTTTGGTTACAACGCCAAAGAGGCCAAGATGTGCGCGCACAGCTTTGAGTAAATCGGAGCTTTCATCGCCAATATCGACGATCTTTCCTTCCGACGTAACGATAGTCATACCACGCACGAGCGACGACACGACGGCACTGTGCTTGTGAGAGCTGCCGTGAGCACCCGTTGCAATCGCACCGCCAACCGTTGCCACACGAAATCCAAGTTGTGCATAGCCGAGCGATCTATCACGACGATGAAGCCATTCGCTGAGTTCTTCAAATGATACGCCCGCTTCAACAACAACACTCTCGCTGCCATCGATTTCGCGTTTAAGGCCAATGATAGTATCGAAGTTCTCCATGCTTATCACGACGCCATCGGTGCAAATTTGGCGATTGGCCGAATGGCGGCTGCCGATTACGCGAAGCGATTGTCCTCGCGCACGCGCATTGTTGATCGCAGTTACGATGTTATCAACCGTCTTTGGTGCAACAACGCTTGCAACACGTTCACACGACACTTGGCGATTGAATGATCGCACACGCGCCGGCAAACAATCGCTCGGACAGTTTTCGCGTGTTTCAAAGCCCGACTCACAACGCGCGTCACCGCACGTCAGTATCAATGATGTGATCGGGCACAATGCGTCCCCTCGCGTTTGAATTCCGCTCAACGCATCATTTATCTCGGTAAGTTTTTCATCGTAAAAATTTTCGGAATCCGCTCCATCAGCATTGTGTGCAAAACCTATTTCGCACAAAAGCCATGCCAACAAAAAAAGAAACCGTGAACACATAGTAACCCCCGCCATCGCGCTCTTGGTACTTTACCTTATTCAGCGAAAGCGACGCAAAGGTGAAACGAGCATAAATTGGCCACGCTTCGGATGGCGCTTGATTCGTCACGTGCTTGTCGTGGCAGAATACGCAACTATAACGGTCAAGAATCAGAGGTCTTATTGGTACGGATTATCATGCAGGAAAAAGTCTATATATTAAAAACCGCGCAAGACACCTTTCAACTTGGGGCAACAGTGGGCAGACAATTACGTTCCGAGCCCGCTTTGGTCTTTCTCTCTGGCGATCTTGGCGCTGGCAAAACAACATTTGCGCAGGGCTTAATAGGCAGTTTCCTGCCAGAAAAAACCCAGGTGCTAAGCCCAACCTATTCCTACGTGCAAGCGTATCATGGGCTTTTGCCCATTTATCATTTTGATCTCTACCGCATTGAAGATGTTGCAAGCATATTTGGATTAGGCCTTCATGAGCAGATTGCCGACGAGAACGCCCTTCGCCTCATCGAATGGCCCGAGCGTCTAGAAAATTTTGTACGCACACCCGATCTTCACGTAATGCTCACGACGCTCTCTACGGGTCGTAACGCCATGATAAAGTATTTCGAACCTTTTTCCGCTATTCCTTGACACCTACTGATCCGAGTGCTAGGGAAACTGAAGCAATGTCGCGGGGTA
>CAZRSD010000213.1:0-3446 GCA_964602645.1 uncultured Myxococcales bacterium | reverse complement strand
GTGAACAAAGATTCGACTGCCGCTCTTCAATACGACACCATAGAGAGTGAGGGTAAGTTAACGCAGCGCTTAACAGACGCTCTTGCCCGAAAGAATGCATTCGTAGAAACGAATTGGGGTGAGGAGGAAAGGATTACAATGGCTGAAAAGGTCCTCAAAGCAGGCATTACTCGTAAACCAGGTTGGCTTTACTATCTTGATCGCAGTCTCAACGTTTACCGAACAAAAATGGTTCGTGGCGGCGAAAAGAAATCGAAAGGGCAAAAACCCGAATTGGTACTTAAGTCCGGATTGCGCAGGGATGACCATTTCCTTTATTACGTAGACAAAGCAGGAGATATTTCACGCGTGAAAGCAAGCAGAGGCGGAAGTGCCAAAAAAGGTAAAGGAAAGAAAGCTGCAGCTGCTAAGAAAGTTGCCGCAACGAAAAAGGCTTTAGCAAAAAAGAAAAAAGTTCAAGCCAAAAAAGCCGAGGCAGCTAAGAAGAAAGCTCTTGCAAAACAAAAAGCTCTCGCAAAGAAGAAGGCCTTAGCCGACAAACGCGCCTTGAAGAAGCGCTTGGCTGCTGACCGCAAAGCTAAGGCTGTTGCAAAGAAAATAGCAGGTAAGGCTAAAGCCTCCGCTCGCAAAAAAGGTACGGCTAAAAAAGCTAAAGCCACCAAGGCGAAAAAAGCGAAACCGTCGAGAACATCCGCGAAACGTGCGAAGCCAGCTAAGCGTACAGCAGCCAAAAAGTCTGCTGCAAAGAAACCGATTAGACGTACTGTCTCTCGTGCTAAGAAGCGCGCCGCCTAAGCACCTTTCGTTTGATTCTATGGCTCCATTTTTGGAGCCATTTTTTTTGTGCGCCCGGCAGGGCGCACTCACTTGGCGGTGCAAGTCCGCTACCTGTACGAAAAGCATAGACGTATATGCGGCGGGCATAGTAGGTTTGTCGATCGAACCCGAGGTCTACAAAGGACTTCACGAACCGCCGTATACGGAACCCTACGTACGGTGGTGTGAGAGGACGGGGAATTAATTTCCCCTCCTACTCGATGCGTCAAGCCCAATTTTACACGCCACATTTTTGTGCCATGCGGCTTTCCGTACTCAATGGTAAAACGGTCGGCACATGACAATAAAAGAAAGAAATCAGCGAGAGACGGCAAATTCATTTGCTGCCCAATCTGATGGTGTTGTACCGACGGGGAAGGATGATCCCGGCCTCGCGTTTTTGAGCGATGAGCTTGCCGATGACGACACCTTTACTCTTGTTTGTCGAGCCTTGCACAATGTCGACGATGAGATTGCAATAGGCGCGTCACTTGTATTGGGGCGCATGAAGGACGTGCGTGCGGTGCCTTTCTTGCTTAGAGCGCTTCTCACGACCGACAGAAAGCGCGCCGAAGCAGTGATGTGGTCCCTCGGCGAAATTGGCGATGAGTCCGCGTTACCATTTTTGTTGACAGCACTTAAAGCGAATTTCATTCCGCGAAGTGCGATCCTTGCTCTTGGAAAAATTGGATCGCCAAATGCCGTCGACGCTATTTTGGGAAGCCTTGGCAGTACCGATGAAGCTGTTCGCTTGCTTGCCGTAAAAGCAATTGGCCAAATTCGTTTCGGACAGAATGACGGGCTGATCACGCGCGCGAGTAACACACTCACGACACGTCTTGGCAGCGAAGCGTCGCGCCGCGTAAAATTGCTGCTCGCCGTGGTGAAGAATCGCTTAGAGAAAAGTCTCGAACAATAAATTGGATATGATTATAACGCTATGATGCTCGCGCAAACTATGTCAGAACTTTCCACCCTATATGCGGTGTTCGCGGCCATTTTGGGCGCTTGCTTCGGCAGCTTCGCCGGATTGATAATTGTGCGTCTGTCCGTCGATATGTCGATAGTGATGCCCGCGTCGCACTGTTTTACATGTTCGAAGAAACTGCGCGTTTGGCACAACATTCCGATAGTTTCTTGGTTATTGCTGCGGGGACAATGCGCCTATTGCAAGACGCCGATCGGAATTAGGGCATTTGTCGTCGAACTTATCTTGGCGTTTGGGTTTCTTGCGCTCTGGCTCAAATTTGGCTTCAGCATCGTGTTGTTTGATCGAGCGCTGTTTCTTTTTTTGCTTGTATGTATTGCGTACATCGACCTCGACACCTTCTCAATTCCGCTGAGTTTGTTGCTTGCGCTTTTTGTGGTGGGCGTCGCTGCAAACGCGTTGTATTTTGTGTGGCCACATGCTTACGTTGCTCCTTCGAATCCGGGTTCGCTTCTCAACTTGATGGTGTTTCGCACACTAACAACATTTTCGTTGAGCAATAATTTGATCGGCGCTGCATGCGGTTTTTTGTCGTTGGCACTCGTCAACATTATTGCAACCGTAATTCTACGTCGAGCCGGTAGACTGAGCGCGCAACAATGGGCGATGGGCTTCGGCGATGCGGTTCTGTTATCTGCTATCGGACTTTTTGTGGGCGCACGCCACCTTATGGTGGTTGTTTTTCTAGGGTCGGTCCTCGGTTCGCTCGTGGGCGTGCTCTCGCGTTTTGAAAAGCGTGGCCGCAAAGATGGAGAAATTGCCGAAGGTGCCTTGCCCTATGGCCCTTTTCTTGCCATAGCGGCTATCTACGTTTATCTCTTCTAACTTGTCTGCGTAAGAAATTTTGCCTAGGCTTTTTCTCGTTCACTGAAACTGAAAATTGGAGCGTCTATGTATTCAACGAGTGATTTTCGCAAAGGCCTCGCCATCATGTATCAAGGCGAGCCATATGAAATTACGGATTGCCAACATCATAAACCCGGCAAAGGTGCCGCGGTAGTTCGTACGCGAATGCGAAATTTGCTCACCGGTGTTTCCATTGACCCCACCTTTCGGTCTGGCGACAAAGTAGACAGACCAGACTTGGAAGAACGTCGTGGTCAATTCATGTATGAGAGTGAAGGGAATTATCACTTCATGGATCCTGCGAGCTTCGAACAATACGAAGTTAAAGACAGCGTTATCGCCGACAAAAAGAATTTTATGATGGAGAACATGGATGTTGGCATGCTGTTCTTCGAAGGAAAAATTATTTCTATCGATATTCCTAATCACGTTGTGTTGACGATAACGCGCTGTGACCCTGCGGTTCGCGGTGATACCGTGAGTGGTGCAACTAAGCCCGCAACACTCTCGACGGGTTTCGTGTGCCAAGTGCCGCTCTTCGTTAATGAAGGCGATAAGATTCGTATTGATACGCGTACGGGCGATTACATCGAGCGTGCGTAGCACAAAAAAACCGCGGCATTTAGCGGCGGTTCTTCAATAGCCGTTAGAGCTCAATAATAATGACACTTTCTTCCTTGTCATCTTCGGCGACGGCTTCGTCGATATCCATGTCGTAATGGGGGCAGGGTAGCTGTGCGGTTGCACCTTCATCGTAAAGTACTTTATTGCGCTCAGCGAGCTCTTCGATAATATA
>CAZRSD010000212.1:0-3451 GCA_964602645.1 uncultured Myxococcales bacterium | reverse complement strand
CACGACTGCAGGCTTAAGCATGCGCATGCAAGCAGCCAAGGCTGGTCGCACCGAGGCGGAAGCGCTCTTTCGCTCTATCCAAAATGCGAAATTGTTGCCGCCGCCAACCAATTGTTTGTCGCCACTCAATGAGGATGCCATCACCAAATCGCTCTATTGGTTTTTTGTCGAGACCAATCGTGAGCGCGCGCATGCTAAACGTGAAGAGCGCGAAGAAGCGCAAGAAGCGGTAGAAGCACCACCACCAAAAAAGGGTGGCAAAAAATCCAAGGCGGCACAAGTCGAGTTTGATTTCGCTGAAGCCAGCGAGACTTTGACGTCGACATCGGAAGTCATCGAGGAAAAATTACAAAATCTCCTTGATCCGAATGAGCAAGCGGTGCTCGATGAGGAGCAAGGTTTTTTCCTCACCGCTGTGACGCGCCCGCCTAGTGTGTATCGCGGTAATCCGTTTCAGATCGAAGTGGGTCTTTTTTATGGCCGCTCACTTCCTGCCGACGAGCTCGTTCAAGTGTATCGCTATGCGAATCGCGTACCGCTGCAATATCAAGCGGCGGCGTGCGCCATGACCAAGGCCGTGATGTCGGCACCGTGGAAATCGTACGGTTTGCAACAAGCGCGCGGCGCATTACCGGTTGGTCCCGTCGTGATCATGGTGTCGATCAGTTCGGTATGGGTGCCGTACACGTCGGAATCCAAGGAGGCCGTTGCGCACTATCCTGAGATTATTAAAGAGCTGCGCCTTGGTTTGATGGAAGCAGGTCGTCGCTTGCAGCGCTTCATCAATCGTCGCAAGCGACACTCCGACGAGGCGAAAAAGCGATCCTATATCGAGAAATATCTTGACCCGATTCAGGAAGCGCTCATCGAGATTTTAGGCACCAAGCAGGCTGACCCCGAAACCATAGGGCAGAATCTGCGCCTTATCTTGGAAAAGAGTCGCGAGCATAAAACCGTAAAGATGGCGAAGAAACAAATTCAATAGGGCGTAGGCTAAATGGCGGCAACAAAAAAAACGAAGACGAGTGGCAAAGATGACGCGCTGACGCTTGAAACAATCAAGAATGCAGCGCTCGCGATTCAAGCAGCGATAGCGAAGAAAAAGGCGCCGGACATGAAGTTTCCGATTCGCGCCTTGAGTAACGTGAAATACGACGCCAAAAAAGGCTTTTTTGAAATCGGCAAAGGTTTCAAGAAGCGAACCTTGAGTGTGAATACGGTGAAGGCATTTGCGCAGACACTCAAGATGATGTGCTTGAGCAAGCAGTTGGTTGAAACCGACGATTTCGCGACCAAGCGGGATGCGTACTATCAATCAAAGAACTGGGGCGAGGCGCGTTTTTTGGACCAGCCTGAATCCGATACCGTCATGGATGATATCGAGGCGATGTTCTCTGTGGACGGCGTTTCACGAGAACAACTACGCTTTGTTCCTGATCAGCACGGCGGTGCGGTGGCAGGCTCGCTCGTGGTGGTGGATTACAACCTCGAGACTGGCGAGCGCATCGAGATTGATTGCACGCGATTTGGTTCGGGTGCCTACGCCGTGCCGTCGTGGGTTGAGCATCTCGACTTTAAAACCAAGGCCAAGTTTATATTATGCATTGAAACGCAAGGTATGTTTCAGCGTTTGCAAAGCCACAATTATTGGCGCAAGGCGAATTGCATTTTGGTGAGCATGGGCGGTGTGCCCACCCGCGCATGTCGACGATTTGTGCGGCGTTTGTCGGAAAAAGCCAATCTTCCCGTCTATGCTTTTACCGATTGCGATCCGTACGGAATCGGTAACATTTATCGCACGCTAAAAGTTGGTTCAGGAAATGCGGCCCACATCAATCAGTTCTTTTGTGTGCCGAATGCTCAGTTCTTGGGGCTCACGCCCGAGGATATTGAGATCTATGGGCTAGAAAAAGCAACGCATCCATTGGAAGAGCAAGACAAGAAGCGCGCGCACGACGCGCTTAAAAACGATCCGTTCTTTCAAGCCTATCCCGCGTGGCAAAAAGCCATCAAGCTCATGCTCAAAATGGAAGTTCGGGCAGAGCAGCAAGCGCTCAGTCTTCATGGCCTCAATTTCGTCATGGAAGAGTATTTGCCGAACAAGCTTAAAAACATCAAAGGATTTTTGCCGTAATTCAATTCGGCGAAATGATAAAGGACGGAGGAATTATATGGTGAAGGGGAAGCTCTTGTTTCAAAGTAGCATATTTGCTTTGTGCGTGATCGGCATGGTTGGTTGCGGACCAAATAAGTTTGAAGAAGCGGCCAAGAAAAACAATTTTCTCGAGTCAAAAGACGACAATGAAAAGGTTCCTCTCGATAAAGCTAATCGTCTCGTTGGCAAATGGGTGACGCGCATTGCGCTTCGAACGGCCGCACAAGCCTTGGTGGGCACTGCGGAATTTAGTCTCGCTGAGACGAATGGTAATCTTTATTTCGGAGACTTTACTTGGCAAAAGATCGTCGAGCCTGAAGTAAAGGTGGATAGCTTTAGCGGTAAAAAAACTTCTGTAACACCGAAGGCCCTCCTCGGTGCAACCACCAAAGCAGTCATTCCTGCAGCGCATGACAAGAAAACTAACCATTTAGGCATTATGAATGTTGCGGGTAATTCCGTGAAGCGGCTCGTCGAGTTTTCCATCGACTTCACTCAAGACCCCATAATTTCTAAATTGGCGAACAAGGTGACAAGCGGCATAATGTGGGTTTCTCGTGACGCTAAAACCCTTATCGGAACCAACGGCATTGATCTCAACTTCATCGCGCAACGAGACGTCGCCCTTAAGGATATTGCGCTGAGCGACATTGCTGGCGAATGGGACACGGTCGGCTACAAGCTCTTTCCTAAAACTAGAACCATCGTTGCCGATAACGCACTGACATCGTTGACTGTTGCCGCAGCATCAGCATCCGATACCTCGACGACATTCAGTGGTTCCGATGAAAGGGGCCGTTCTTTTGATGGCAGCATCTTCCTTGTGGACAAGACCATGGGCGCAAGCCTCGTTGATTTTATGATGGGGACCGTCACGCAAGAAGGTGGCATCCTAATTTCGCCCGACGGTAACTATGTCTACGGTGTATTTTTTCCATTGACCACATCATCGTTAGGCGACGATCAGTTCATTGGCGTGAAAAGATAGCGTCGTTGTAGGCTAAAACAGACTACGCCATGGCGCCGTCGCCGAGCACACACCTTTGTCAGTGCTTGAGTATACTTGCGCAAGCCCATCGCGCTATCGCGGATGGATTGATTGCGCAGCAACCTTATCGGGGCGCAATCCCAAGAAGTAGGAATTCTGTAATCGTTTAACCCGAATAAGAAGTAGTTGCGAACAACGCGATGATTTCGTTGGTTTTATGATCATGAGCGAAGAAATAACCAGCGAAGCGATTAGGTAATCCTCCCATTTTTAAGCGAACTCAAAAATAGAGAGTGTTAAAACTATGC
>CAZRSD010000211.1:0-3473 GCA_964602645.1 uncultured Myxococcales bacterium | reverse complement strand
CTTCCTTTTGCACCAAAAAGACGGCCCCAACGAGCAACGTTGATTGGGAAAGCGCGCGCAAGACGATCGAACTCGTGAGATGATACGGCAAATTACCGACGAGAACGCCTTTGTTAACGGTACTAAACACCGTGCCTAAATCGAACCGAGCACCATCGGCTTCATGCAATAGGAGCTTGCCTGCTGCGATGTCGTCGGCAAAATGTGTAGTGAGCACTGGGAGCAAATCGCGATCGCGCTCAACCGCATGCACGCAAGGCGCGACCGTCAATAAATGGCTCGTGAGTGAACCGGTGCCGGCACCGATTTCCAAAACGGGCCAACCGTCGCCAAATGCCTTAACGGCACTCGCGAAAATGCCGTTGACACGTTGGTCGAGCATAAAATTCTGCCCAAAAGATTTTTTAGGCTTGAGACCATGTGCAAGGATCAAAGCCTTAGCCGATACCGGAGGACGCTGGTTCATGAAATCTTTCTATCATCCTCGACGCAAGGTTTGCTTTTCTTCTTTACGTTGAAATTTCTTAATCATACGTCGTTGATGACGATTGAGCTTTCCTTCTTCGTCAGCCTCGCTCTGCGAACGCAAATTTGCCATCGGCGCTGGTGATGCACTGTCCGCGCCAGGTGCCCTTGCGGATTTCGCCGGGGCTTTGCCTTCAGCTGCCATCGCTGCGCCGGTTTGGCCTCGTCCGAGTATCTG
Source organism: uncultured Myxococcales bacterium (assembly GCA_964602645.1). Lineage (GTDB taxonomy): Bacteria > Myxococcota > UBA727 > UBA727 > JABDBI01. The sequence goes on along the minus strand of CAZRSD010000211.1, from coordinate 2,770 downwards.
ACGCTTCTTCAAGCTTTCTGCTTGTTCGCGCTGTTTACGCTGCAATGCTTCGAGTTCAGCCTTTGCTTTCTCTGACGTTTCTTGCTGCACCTCAACCTTGAACACCTTCTCAAGCACTTCGTCTCTGATGGATGCCATCATCGCTGAAAAGAGGAAGAAGCCTTCCTTCTTATATTCTTGCTTTGGATCTTTTTGCGCATAGCCACGGAAATGGATGCCCTCGCGCAAATGATCCATCGCTTGCAGGTGTTCCTTCCAACGACGATCGATGGTTTGCAAATAAATGAAATGCTCGATTTGTCGAACAATGCCGCTGGTGACCTCTTGTTCCTTTTGGTTGTAGAAGCGGGTCACGTGCGTGTAGATCGCATCGAGCAATGCATCGCGATCAGCGCCGAATTTGCTTAGGTCGATCGTGATACCGAAGAGATTTTCAACATCACGCTCGAGCTGCGAAAGTTTCCATTCGCTCGCAGACGCTTTTTCTGGCGCCGCCATCGACACCAAGCTGACCACGGCTTGCTCAACCAAATCGAATATCATTTCTTTGAGCTCAACACCGAGCAACACGCGTCGTCGCAAACCGTAGATGGTATTGCGCTGTTGGTTCATCACGTCGTCATATTCGATGAGTTGCTTACGCGAATCAAAGTGAAAACCTTCAACACGCTTTTGTGCATTCGCAATTGATTTGGTGACCCACGGGTGCTCAATCGGCGTATCATCTTCCATGCCGAGGCGTTCCATCATCCCGATCATGCGATCCGATCCGAAAATGCGCATCAAATCGTCTTGTAGCGAGAGATAAAACAAGCTTGAGCCAGGATCGCCTTGACGACCAGAGCGGCCGCGCAACTGGTTGTCGATACGTCGTGATTCGTGTCGTTCGGTGCCAACAATACGCAAACCACCGGCGGCGAGCACGTTGGCTTTTTCTTTCTGACAAATCTCTTGCGCTTTCCTGAGCTCTTCGGTGTAAATCTCAACCGACTTATCGTAAAACGCTTTCCGTTCTTGAAAGATCAGCTCTTGCGCTTCCTCGATGGTGCTCGGCAAGCCTTCTTTCTTTGGATCTTTGCCTGCTTCTTTCATAGCCGTGATGCGTTCGTCGAGTTCAGCGATGAGTGCCCGATCAAATTTGTCACGTTCAGCAAGTTTGAAGGTGTTGATGAGGTCAGGGCGCCCCGTCAAAAAGCCAAACTGTGCAACTTGCACGTCAGTCTCATGCATCGCTTTTGCAACATTGGTTCTCGCCATGAACTCAGCATCACCACCCAAGATGATATCGGTACCACGACCAGCCATGTTGGTTGCGATAGTCACAGCGCCGAGCCGACCAGCTTGCGCAACAATTGCTGCTTCATCGCGGTGCTTCTTCGCATTGAGTACGTTGAAAGGAATCTCAAGTTTCTTAAGCCAACGCGAAAGCAACTCAGATTTTTCCACCGAAACCGTACCGACGAGGACCGGCTGATTTTCCTTGTGCGAGAGCTCAATATCTTTCGCCACCGCTTTAAATTTCTCAGCCTCAGTTTTGAAAATGAGGTCTTGTTCGTCTTTACGCACGAGCGGTTTGTTGGTGGGGATGACCAAGCAATCGAGATCGTAAATCTTTGCGAACTCTTCAGCTTCGGTATCGGCCGTACCCGTCATGCCGGCGAGCTTGGTGTACATACGAAAATAATTTTGGAAGGTAATAGTCGCCAGCGTCTGATTTTCAGCCTGCACGCGCACGTTTTCTTTTGCCTCAACCGCTTGATGCAGACCATCAGACCAGCGTCGACCGTGCATCAAACGACCCGTGTGCTCGTCGACAATAATGACTTCGCTACGCTCAACCACATAATCGACGTCACGCTTAAACAACGAATGCGCTCGCAGTGACTGATTAAGGTGGTGAAGGTATTCGATGTTCGAGGGATCGTAGAGATTCTTAATATTCAAAAGTTGCTCAGACTTTTCGATACCCGATTCGGTGAGCATGACCACGCGTGATTTCTCGTCGATGGTGTAATCGGCGTCTTTACGCAGTTTCGGCACCACCGCATTGGCGACTTGATAGGTGTCCGTGCTTTGTTCGGATGGACCAGAAATGATGAGCGGTGTACGCGCTTCGTCGATCAAAATCGAGTCGACTTCGTCGACAATTGCAAAAAAGTGATCGCGTTGAACATAATCGCTCAAACGGAATTTCATGTTGTCGCGCAAATAGTCGAAACCAAACTCATTATTTTGCCCGTAGGTGATATCGGACAAATACGCTTCCTTTTTGGCGCGCTCACCGGTTTGCGGAATAACGACGCCAACACTTAAGCCGAGAAAGCGATAGATACGTCCCATCCACTCGGCATCGCGTGATGCGAGATAATCGTTTACGGTAACCACGTGGACGCCTTTGCCGCAGATCGCATTCAACACCGCGGGCAATGTCGCAACGAGTGTCTTTCCTTCGCCCGTCTTCATTTCTGAAATACGACCTTGATGCAGGGCAAGGCCTCCGATCAACTGCACATCATAGTGACGCATATTTAAAACGCGCACGCCGGCTTCGCGCACCGTTGCAAATACCTTCGGCAAAACTGGCTCGAGCAGACGATTATAGTCAGCCTTCTTGGGTTTTGCGATCTTGCCCTCGAGGTCGAGGACCTCTTTTTTTAAATTCTCTTTAAGCGTCAGAATTGTCTCTTGCAGTTCTGCATCATTCTTCTTTTTAGTCTCTGCTTCAAGGCTATTCACCGCTTGCACCAGCGGTGCCATAGATCGCACTTCT
>CAZRSD010000210.1:0-3523 GCA_964602645.1 uncultured Myxococcales bacterium | reverse complement strand
CAAAAACTGGACAGCATCTTTAGGTCCGACTTCTGGTTTGATAAGCCCCTCCTCGACACGGAATGTGCGTCTTCTCGTCAATCCAGCAAGTGCCCCGCGCCCAAAAAAAGCCCCACGTGTGCGGGGCTCATGCTCATGAGAAAAAATATATTTAACGGACAATCTTGGGTTGAAGCGCCACAACACCTGCTTCGTTGGCGATGTCGAAAAACACACCTTGGCATTTATAAGAAGCCTTAAGCTCATCGGTGGTTTTCTCGATGGTCTTCAAAAAGAGCGTGTACTCGATCTGATCCATATTGATTGCGCGCTGCGCATCGACGAAGCGTTGGTAGAGCTCGCCGAGATCTTGATGAGGGCGCAAATTGGCATGAAGATCGTCGAACTTAGGCACTGGGCCTTCTTGCGGTGGGTTTGATTCGATGAGGGTGTTGCTCAAGCGTTGTTCGCAAACCGTAGGTGGCCTCGTCAAAATCGGTTCCAATATTGTATCCCGCGCGTTTAGGGAGGGCTCTTTGCTTAAACCTTTGAGAATATTGCCAAGCGCATGAACAGGCCCAAGCTCGGGGTGATGCGAATGCTCGATGTTCACCGGCTCTTTTTGTTTGTTGAACGTTGGCAGAAGCTCTTCGCGCAGATTGCGCTTGATTTCTTCCTGCTTGAACTGATGTTCTTCGAGCGCAATAGCGAGGTCATTAACGCCTGCGGAAATTTCGCTCAAGGGATTTTGGCTGTCGAGGCTGATGCGCGTTTTATATTTGCCATCTTTGAGGCTTTTAAGCGCGCTCACGATGCTGTCTAACGGAAGTTCTTTCTCCCGGTAAAACGCCATGACGACCGCAATCAAACCGATAACCAAACCCGCGTCAATGAAGAGGCGCGCGTAGGCAATTTGCGGCGATACGTCGAGGGTGATGAAAAAACCAACCACCGCTGCAAATACAACGATAGCGCTAATAGCAATGATAGTGTTTCTGCGGCCTGTCACGGTGAACCTTTTCTCATGAGCGAAGCTGAAGGCCCTACATCTTGAATAAAAGTTTGAGCTTGATGAATGCCCTCAGCGCCATTTCGCAATCTAATTCCAAAATTATCTTCTATAACCAACTTGGCAGCTTGCTGTACAAGTGGGTCCTTATCAAGAAGCCCTTTATGAATCAATGCTCCTACGCTCGGGTTGTTTAAGTTATGGCGAGATGCAGCTAGTATCGCCAATGCACGAATGCTTGCATCCCTGTTCCGCGCGAATTTTTCAATGAGGTTAATGCTTGTTGCATCGGGTGATCGCCTGACATTATATTCGCGCAGCGAAGACGGGAAGCTTAATACGATGACCACTATCCCAAAGGCGAGCTGAATGTAGTCGAGAGCCGTGCGCTCATATTCTGTCTTTGCGAAAATATCGAGGGCAAAGCATGCAAGGAACAAGGCTAAAAAGATCGCAGGGCCGACAAAGAGCCATTCAGGGGCGAGCTCATTGTTGCGGATAGCAGAAACCATATGAGGACGCACTAACAGAAACAGCCCTGCCGCAAGAATGAGGCCAAGTTGTAGAACTAGGCGCCACCAATAGACCGAAGACCAATCCTCTGTGTGACGATCCGTTTCGCGCATCATGTGTCCAAGGAGAAAACGCTTGATGGCTTTAGGATATCAATGACATGTGCTCATTTCAAAAATTGGGAAGCGGGATTTTTTGTAGCCGTATTCGCCGTTCGCCTCGTCGATCCGTTCGTTACCGGCTTGAGACCAGGACGGTTACAATTGAAACTAAACGCCATAAGAAAACGCGCCTATTATTCTTTCCGCGAACGGAGAGCCATCAAGGCGCGATCTCATAGTTATGATTTGACTAATTCTTACACGAGGTTTTCTTACAGGAAGTTCTGTGCTTGGCCCAATCGGCTCGTTGACAGTCTCGGCCGCAATAAGAAACCTGCTTGCAGTTGCCACACTGCATCAAGGGCTTTTGTAGAAGATTTTTGCAGTGAACGTGGCCGCACGTCGGAATTTTCTGGATTGCTTCTCGACGTTCCTTAACCATCGTAATGTGGTCTTCTTCGAGCAGTCTTGCCATTTCCAAAACTTCGCTTCGCTTTTGCAAAATTACGTAGTTCATAATGACGTTGAAGTTAGGAGTCGAACTTTCGGTCACAGCTCGAACTTTGTAGGCGCCAATGATTAGCAAAGGGGCCTTGGGTATTTGATTAAAACCGTAGGTCTTGCACTTGGCGTCCTGCTCTCCGCTTTCAAGGCACTCGAAAATTCCATCATGAAGTTTTTTGATATCGCTGACCGTCGCTGCAAAATAAGGATACTCTAAATTAGCCACAGGTTCAAAGTCATCCTTCTCAATGTAGCGAGGGAACAGCAAATTCCAAGAGCTCATGATTTTGGAGTTTTTCTCCAATTGATACATCATCGAGGTTTTTTGGACTGAAATATTTTCAGAAAAGCCTCGCCACCCCAGAAACAATAGCCCATTAAGCTTGAGTACTCTGTGCAACTCAATCAAAAGTTCTTGGATCTGAAGAGGACTGAGAAAGTGGATTAAATTGGCAACATAGACTACATCCACGGACTGCGCTTCGAGTGTTTTGACGACGGCAAGAATATCCCCCATCAAAAACATGACCCTGTCTTCATCAAGACCGTATTTTTGTATGAGCCTTTCGAGAACGGCTTGCTGACCTATTTGCAGATCATTGGCAATCACGTTCGCCTTGCGGTTGATATGGAGGGCATCCAAAACAGATCGTCCTACGCCGAATGCTGGCACGAGCACAGTAATTTCTTCGCTCTTGTGCTCGTCAAGATAATTACAAAACTGGTCATCGATTCTACCGTCATAACTAAAGGAGCACCCATAGGATGGTAAGTCGGCGCCATGGATTTCCGGCGTTAGATAGGTTTGTGACGCCGCCTTAAGATCTCCCATGCCCCTTATGAAGGAATTGAGAACTGAATCACCGTGTTCTTGTCGTTTTTGCTGGAAGAACTCCAGCAGCCGGGTCGCACGTCCGGCGTTGTCGAGCAATCCAGCAGCATGCCACTCTTGCAATTTACTATCGCCGAATCTCGCCGAGCTTCCATCGGAAGCGAAAGATGAATAACAAGCTAAAATACAAAATATCAAACTTTTACAAAATCGAAATTTACGCACCATTTCTATAGACTCGCTGTATAGAACACAAACATCAACTGTTTGACGTTGTATCCCCTAGTCTAAGTCAGCTGCGTTAGTCGTAAATGCCCCATCGCAGGGGAAATGTTGATCGAACGGAAAGACTAAGTTGATGACTCGTGGGGTTCATTATGGAATCGCAAACACGAGACCAAAAGTCCACATGAGGGGCAGCGACGTGCCCATCACATCTTTCGCTGAAAATTGAAAACCACGCTGTCCAAATGTATCGATCTTGGTATACGACAGTTCGCCCTTTAAATAGACATGGTCCAAGAGTCCTTGACCGCGAGCCGATTTAAGCGCGCTTGGCTCGAGAAAGTCAAGCATGAGCATCAG
>CAZRSD010000209.1:0-3591 GCA_964602645.1 uncultured Myxococcales bacterium | reverse complement strand
GTTGTTGACGCAAATCTTGGCCTGCTTGGCTCATTGCATTCACACCAGCTGACAACAAAAGACCAGCAACAGGAACGACCACCAAACGTTTAGAGAACACCGATAACATGTAATAACCTCGTTCAGATTGTTTTGTTTTGCTTTGGTGAATGGTGGAGCAAGCGCCGCTGAGGTCTCATTCCCAAAAAACGCAAGACCCGTTATTTTTTTATTTTGGTGGAGAATGCTGTTTTTCCTCGTCGTCAGACCCTGCGTCGTGCTGTTGCCTAATGTTGATGCGCATCAGGCTTTTTGCTTCTGCAATAGATATGCGTCGATAAACGGCTGAATGTCGCCGTCGAGAACGGCTTCAACGTTGCCAAGTTCGTACCCGGTGCGGAGATCCTTCACGAGGCGATAGGGTGCCATAACATAATTTCTAATTTGTGATCCGAACGACGCTTCCATTTTTTGCGCTTCGGCTTTGTCACGTTCCGCGAGGCGTTTGCGCATTTCCAATTCATACAAACGCGCCTTCAATAACTTCATCGCCGTCGAGCGATTCTTGATCTGACTTCGTTCCGCTTGGCACACGACAACGGTATTCGTGGGCAAGTGCGTAATACGCACCGCTGAGTCTGTCTTATTCACGTGCTGCCCGCCTGCACCGCCCGAGCGAAACGTATCAATGCGCAGATCATCAGGCTTGATGTCAACTTCAATCGTATCATCGATTTCCGGGATCACCCACACCGACGCAAAAGATGTATGGCGACGGCCACCCGAATCAAAGGGTGAGATCCGCACGAGGCGATGCACGCCGATCTCAGATTTTAGATAGCCATATGCATACGAGCCCGTTACTAATATCGTTGCGCTCTTGATGCCTGCTTCTTCGCCAAGCTGCAGATCCATGAGCGTTATTTCGAAACCGTGCCGTTCAGCATAGCGGCGATACATGCGTAAGAGCATTTCCGAGAAGTCTTGTGAATCAACACCGCCCTGCCCCACGTTAACGCTCAAAATGGCGTTATTTGGATCGAAGGGTTCACTCAACATGCACTCCATTTCCATGTTTTGCACGAGGGCATCAAGCGTGATCACATCATGGTCTAGCTCAAGCAAAGCTTCTTCATCATCTTTAACGAGGTCGATCAACTCGACATAGTCAGCATGATTGCGGTGCGCCATATTAAATTGCTCAAAGCGTCGACTGAGATCAGACTTTTCTTTTTGCACCGCCGAGGCCACGCTTTGGTTTTCCCAAAATTCCGGTTCAGTCGTTTTTTGCTCGAGTTCGTTGATGCGCTGCGCCATGTCGTCGATCTTGAGCGCGGCACGAAGTGCACTCAGGCGTTCATCGAGTTCAGCAAGCTTTCGCTGAATTTCATATACAGTATTCGCCGTGTCTTTTGATGCCATATAATCTACTTAATCGGTTGCTCGCCTTTCTTAATACGAAACGCCAAGAGATAAATCAACAGTCCTACGGGCAGGCCTAGAAGAAAATAGAACGATTCAAATATCGCAAGCGCGATCGACGTAAATACGATAACACTTGCCGCCGTAATCAAAATAGAACGACTGCGCTTGGTTTTGCTCAACAGACCAACCATAAGTAAGACGCACAGCACAAAGATGAGCCCATTCTTGGTGCGCGATGCTTCGTCGGTAAGAAATTCGGGCCGCGCAAAATAAATCGACGATAACATCGGAATCAAGACGAGAACTACCAGGATCAAGATCTTTCGCCACTGCCGCTTTCGCACGAATTGATCGAGTGGCAAGACCGCTGCAACGTAACCGATGATAAAGAGCAAGACGCTGAGCATGGGGATGATGTCACCAACCGCGGCATAGACCGTCTTCTTGCGCAAAAGCGGGATGTCGGCGATAACGGTGGTTCGCTCGTACAACGTTGTCGCCTGATGTTCGCGCCCGTACACATCGATCCACGCCGACACGCCGGTATTGGTTGCGCGCACAAAGGGCAAACCAGATTCAACGCTCCGCAGGCGATACATCAACAAATGCTGAAATGGCGCCGAGGAATAGCCATACCACGCGTCATTGGTGAGATTGACCAAGAGTTCCGCAGGGTCCTTCGCTTGCGCGTAGCTGCGTGTGATCTCGGGGAATATGCCCTCGTAGCAAACCGTCGTGCCCACCGAGAGCTCTTTGCCAAGACTTAACTGGACTTTGGTCGGCACCAATTCAACACCGGGCTTAAAAGCGCCGATGCCTGGCACAATGCGATCGACAATGCCGCTCATCGGCCACGGCACATATTCACCAAATGGCACGAGATGTGATTTGTCGTAGCGTTTCACGACGGCACCGCGGAAATCGGTGATGAAGCCGGCGTTATGAACGTAGTAGCTGCCATCGGGATTATCGCCGTACACCACGGCACCGATAATGCTCGCTGCGCGATCTTCAAAACCAAAATCCAAATCGTGCACCTCTTTGTCAAGTAAGCGTGGATGCGAGGACTCTGGCCACACGATGAGTTCAGCCCCTTGTTTTTTCGCCGTACGCACGAGGCCAAGATAAATGTCGAGGATATCGCGCGAGCGCAATCGTGCTGCCGCCTTTACTTCTTGCGGAATATTGCCCTGCAAAAGCGCAATGCGCACGGTGGGCGCGAATTCATTTTCAGCACCACTCAGGCGGAACACACCAAAAACATAGACAAGAGCGACGAGTAAAATGGTGCACGCGCCATATTTCATCGCCTGCGCACGTCGCTCGTAGGCGAGGCACAAGAGCGCACTCACTGCGCCCACGAAGAGCACGAGGCCATAAACGCCGACCAACGAGGCCAATTGCCTAAATTCGGTGACACGCCCTATCGCATAACCGGCGTTGCCCCAGGGAAATCCACCGAAGATGTAGAAGTTGCGAAAATATTCGCCGACACACAGTGCAAAGGGCGCGATAAGAAAGAACGAACGATTATATCGTTGTGCGAGAAATCGTCCGAGCGTTAAGAACATGGCGCCCTTCACAGCAAGCAAGAGCGGCAAGCACAGGGTTATGAGTGCCGACGGCAACGGGGGAACATGGCCATGCACATTGAGCGCAATATAAATCCAATACAAGCCGATCGTGTGATGCACGGTTATCGTTAAACTCGACAACAAAAATGCGCGCTTAAGATTTTGCTCAGCTATCGCCCAAAACATAGGCGCATAGGCGACCAAGGCGAGAAGCCCTAAATAGTCTTGCGCGGCCGTTACATCGATCAGGTCTTTAATACACAGAGGCTGCGAAAGCCCGAGCATCAAGCCTGCCACAAGGCACAGCATAATACTCTTTGAAAGCGATAAATTGCGGCTCATAGTTCGATCCAAGATTTTAGACCAATCTATCTACCACCGAAGTCGGCAAATAAAACTATGTTCTTTGAAAAGAGAGTTTGCAAAAGCGTCTGAAGAATGATGTCTATTTTCCGCGCGCAGCGACTTCTTCCTGTGCGTCGGTGCTTTTATCACCATGCTCGGCGAGCGACAATTTTATGCCGAGTGCAAAAAACAAACCAGCAACAACGACAAGCAACGCGTAGCGACTCTTATACATTGCATCTTTAAGCAACACAATTTTCTCAAGCGG
>CAZRSD010000208.1:0-3608 GCA_964602645.1 uncultured Myxococcales bacterium | reverse complement strand
CAACGCTGACGTTGCGGCAAAAGAAAGCCGTCATCAAACATCTTTACGAGCTCGGTGCTTTTTCTGAAAAAAATGCTGCTGATTATATCGCGCGCACGCTGTCTATCGGCCGTGCGACGGTATTCAACTATTTACGCGAATGGAGATAACCATGAAATTGAGCGAGTTTAAATTGGAAGCATATCTTTCGGAGCATGAATTTCGTGCGCCGCATTTACTGTGTTGTTCAGATGCTGAGGCGTTTTCTATGGCCGATGTTGTCGCCAAAGCGACGCCTTCTGAGCAATCGCTCTGGAGTAATTTGCGCTTAGGTTATACCGAAGTGCCAGGCACACCGCTGTTGCGACACGCAATTCGTGAGAACATGTATCCGGGTCTTGTCCATGATGACGCTATTCTTGCATTTTCCGGTGCCGAAGAAGGAATTTTTTGTGCGCTTTCGGTACTCGCGAATGCTGGCGATCATGTGATCGTGCTCACTCCGTGTTATCAGTCGCTTACGGAAATACCAAAAGCGCAGGGAGCATCGGTCACCCAGGTGTCGCTGCGTGAAGAAAATGCATGGCGTGTCGACGTTGATGAGATAAGGCGAGCAATCCGGCCCAATACAACTTTGTTGGTTATGAATTTTCCGCACAACCCAACCGGTCAAGTGATATCTGCCGATGTATTAAACGACGTCGTCGCCCTATGCCACGAATATAATCTGTGGCTCTTCTCCGACGAGGTCTATCGTCTGTTGGGAAATCCATCGGGGCCATGGGCTCCTCCTGCTGTCCTCATGTATGAAAAGGCACTTTCACTCGGTGTGATGAGTAAGGCATTCGGCATGGCGGGCTTGCGCATTGGTTGGATTGCATGTCGCGATACAGCTCTCTTAAAAAAGCTCGAACTGGTGAAACATTATACGACGATATGTTGTAGCGGTCCTGCGGAAATTTTGAGCATCATCGCACTCAATAACCATCGCTATTTTATTGGGCGCAATAATGAAATTGTGGCTAGCAATCTCGAGCTCCTCGATAAATTTATGGCCGAAAACACAGAGCAGTTTTCATGGGTGCGCCCGCAGGGTGGATGTGTTGGCTTAGTAAAATACAACGGTGGTGATGGCGTCGACAAATTCTGCCAAGATCTGCTTCGAGCAGTAGGTGTGCTTCTATTGCCCGCTGCCGTGTATGATGTTCCGACACCGCATTTTCGCATCGGTTATGGCCGAAAGAATATGCCGATAGCGCTCGACAAAATGGCGCAGTTTATTCATGGCCGGCGTTAGTTCGTTATTGCCGTTTAATGCGCGCAATGCCTGAGCATCTAAAAGCTAGTGGCTAATCTGTTCAAGATGTGCCTTTAGCTTGGCTCTTTCTCCAAGTGCTGACAGAAATGCCGCGCAATTCCACGTGAGCTTTTTTGCGCCCTGCATGAAGCCGGTATGCCGATTAAACTGCTCCGAAGTCGATCCGTCGGTGGCTGCATGAAAGCGCCAGCGTCGCAAATATGAATCACCTGATTCGAGAAGCGCGTTCATGATCGTTGCAAAGCGTTGGTCCTTATGCCCGATGACCTCGCCGAGTTCGAGTGTCACCTTGATATTGCCGAGAGCGTGTTGCAGAAATCCTGCATTATACGCTGACACCGTGACGTGTTCAGCATGAACAAACTGCAGGGCTGCAACATAGTTGAATTCGGCAAATGCCGCCGTGATCAAAAACCACGGATTGCCGCTACTGAAGACGGATACACCGTCGTAACGATCCTCAATATAACGACCGATAGCGTCACCCATGCGTTTGCCGTCGTGATCGAATTCGTAGATCTGGTTTATGGCAAAATGCTTATGCATCTCTGCACGAAGAAGTTCCGCGGTTTTTAGCACGCGCTGATCGCTAATGGCGACGAAGGGGTGCTCGTCTTGATCAAGAAGAGCAATGATGATGCTCGCATCAATGTTGCTTTCTTTGTAATCCAGACCGTCAACGCGTTTATGCGTTTGCACAAAATGTTGTCGATCACTATTCCAAAATTTCCGAAGTTCATTTGCAATCGCTGCGGCCTGCAAGCGATAGCGAACTGCAGCATCGCTATCTTTGCATTGGTCGGCGAGGAAAGCGCCGGTCAACAGTGCACGTCGCTGTTGCACGAGCGTTGAAAAATGCAGACCTTTAACTTCTTCCCACAATTCGTAAGACGGCTCCTGCCAATGGCGGGCAATGAATTCAAGATCGACTTTGATGACGCTGTCAGCAGGCATGGCACGATTGTACAGTTCTTTGACGAGCTCATGGTTACCTTCGCGCAGCAATACTTCAGCGAAATAGATCAACGTGCGTGCGCGCAACGCTGGACCATCATTTTGTGGTCGTCCCCAATCGTCGACAAATGGTGAATTATCGACATGCCATTTAGGCTCTCCAAGGCCGCGCGCGTCGCCTTGGCCGCTGCGATTTTCCGTGGATTGGCGCTTTCGCGCATTGCGTGCATAACGCAGAATGAGATTGAGACGTTCATCTTTGGTGAGTGTATCCTGCTCGTGCTCGTAGAGTTTTACGATCGCCATCATCGTGATTGCACCGTCGCGAACCCAATCGAAATAATAATTTGGCTCATCGTTGTTGCGAGAAGGCGATGCAATAACGATGCCTTCGACGCTATCTGGAGGTTCGATGTTGGCAAGCAAATCGGCTTTTGCAATTTCTTGCTGCTGCACAAGCCATGATTCAAAATCTTGTGCGAAAAGATGGGAACAGAATATCGGAGCAAAGAGCGCACAAAAAGCGCTGAATCTGAGAGTTGTCGTCATGCAATTTTTAAGAAAAATCTACGGTGCTCTATTCCGAAAATTATAAGAATTCAAGGCTAGCGACGAGAAACCCCACATTACGAGAGTCTTCGTGCTAACGCGCTTAACGGCGGATTAGAAATAGTAACGATAGCCAAACGATGTCCAAAAGCCATTGGCAAAACTTGGTCGGTTCTTAAGACCGTCAGCGATTGGCGTGAAGAGCCCGATGCCGCCGAGGTCGATGGCTATAGCGTGATTGCGTTGTGGGTCCATAAAGATCTCTAAATCCATGCCACCGTCTAAGCCAAATATGACCGACTTGTATGAAATTTTGAGTGATGGCACCACCATGTCGACATTCGCATAACTTGAGATACGAATAGGAAGTCCATATACGAAACTGCCGACGTGAATGCCAAATTTGAAGAGGCCGTAGGGCAGCCATGAAGAGGTGTTGTCAGTGATGCTCATGACGTTTTGCGCCCAACCAAGATAGCCTGACGCCATCGCGCGCGCATACCCATTGAAGAATGACGGTGAATCTATGCGAAGACCGTGTATGAGGTGGCCCGCTATGCTGCCAACATCGAATCCGGCGCTCATGCCGCTCAACATGTTTTGCGACGCTGCTGGCTCAGTCTGCGCTTGCACCGTCATTGCGTTGAAACTTAGACCTATCAAAACCAAAACTTGCAGTTTTTTGATAAACATCGCAAAACCTCGACAATAAAAAAAAAGCCCCAATTTGGATTGGGGCATGTTGGTTGCGGGGGGCGGATTTGAACCACCGACCTCCGGGTTATGAGCCCGACGAGCTACCAGGCTG
>CAZRSD010000207.1:0-3636 GCA_964602645.1 uncultured Myxococcales bacterium | reverse complement strand
GCTTATATTATGCCGCCGTCGCTTCCTCCTGACATCGATCATATCGTCCATCTGGTGGCAGGCTCCGGCATCGTGCCGAGCTATTCGATTATTAAGGACGAGCTCGTCAATGCCAAAAATGTTCACACGAAACACACGGTGATCTACGTAAACAAGGAGTGGCAAGATATCATCTTCCACAAAGAACTCGTCTTGCTCGAGCGCAAATTTCCTAAGCGCCTCGCGATCAAGCATTTCCTTTCGCAAGAAACCACGCACGGTGGGTTTGGCGAGAATTATGTGTACGGCCGACCAACCATCGACCACGTCATAAAGTTGACCCCGCGCCCTCACAACACGCTGTTCTTTGCGTGCGGGCCGGCGGTGACCAAATGGCAACGGGCCAAAGCCCATGAACAAGGCCTTGAACCAAAGCCGCGGTTCATGGAATGGGTTCACGACGTCATAGAAAAGCTCGGCGTCGATAAAAAGCGCTTTAAGCGTGAAATTTACGGGTAGTAACAATATCCCTCTTTTAAAGAGATAGCAGAGTGGGGCTATTTTTTCTTCGTCAGCACGAAATCGCCTAGTCTTCGCACCGTTTCATCGATAGCATCCCGTGTCGCTTCGAGCGGCAACGAAAAGCGCACGGTTTTGCGTTCGTCCTCGCGACTTAACCCTAGGCGCTTGAGCGCAAAACTGCCTTCGGGAGCAAGCCCAGAGCATGCGGCACCAAAACCTACGCTAAGGCCTGCGAGATCGCAGGCGATGCGCAGCGCGTCGGCATCTTCTTCGTAGAAACAAATTGCCGACGTATTGGGCAGGCGCCGAACATTCTTGCCGAGTATGGTGACGGGCGCAAGCGCCATGATTTGATCTTCAAACACGTCGCGCAACGCGCACTGCGCACGAGCTCGTCGTCGAGAATCCTCGATATGCTTGGCTGCTTCACCAAAGGCTGCAAGCATAATCACGCTTTCGGTTCCTGGCCGAAACCCACGTTCTTGTCCGCCACCGAGCCACGGTGGTGGGAGCTTCTTTCCGTTGCCGCGAACTACCAAAGCACCTGCGCCAGAAAAACCGCCCATCTTTTGCGCCGAGCACGTCATTACGTCGATCCGCGCAGACAGAGCGTTTTCTCGAGCTAAGGCCTGCGAAATATCGCTCATTACCACAACGTCGGGCGAAAGTTCTTGGGTGAGTTGCATAAGGTCGTTCACGATGCCGGTTTCATTATGCGCATGGCATGCGATCATAACGTCGATGCCGCCGAGCATTTCCTTGGTCACGACGAGAGCACCCTGCTCATCTATCTGCATTATTGTTATCGTGAAATGCTTTTCGTCGTGCAGCAGCGGCTTATACAGCGAAGGATGTTCATAGGGCGACATGAGAATTGAGAGTGGCCGCTCAAGTTTTTCAGCGAATTTGGTGAGTGCGTCGACAAAGAGGCGGTTCGACTCCGATGCACCTGAGGTGAAAATTACTTCCTTTGGCACAGCCACGACCGCCGCTGCAACATGCACGCGGGCCTCGTCAATGAGACAGCGCAGCGCACGCCCATGGCCATGCGAGGACGACGGATTACCCACCAATAACAGTGCACTCGTAATTTTTTCTCTGGCTGCCGGTAGCGCTGGCGCTGACCCATTGGCATCTAAATAGATTCGCTTCACGGAATACCACCAATCTGATAGGGGTATCAAATGGAAAAAATAAAAAAAGAACCGAAAAAATTTCGCCTAATCGAAGAATAAAAACAATATTTTTAATATCTTAAATAATAAGCGCGCTGCGACAATTGTCCGGTTTACCTATTTTGCTTTTTCGGCGCTTTGATACAGTTGCCACTGGAGGAAGGGCTCAATGGCCAGAAGAGATAGCAAAGTAGTATTACACTGTTCCTTTTGTAAGAAGAGCCAGCATGAAGTTAAGAAGCTGGTGGCCGGACCTAACGTATACGTATGCAACGAATGCATTAAGCTCTGCAATAAAATTCTTGAAGAAGACCGTCAAGCCATGGTGAAGGACGAGGCAATATCGCTGCCTGCGCCTCATGCCATCAAAGATTTCTTGGACCAATACGTCATTGGTCAAGATGAGGCGAAAAAAGTCCTCGCGGTTGCGGTTTATAATCACTACAAGCGCATCAACGCGGCATCCGAAAAGCATGACGTGCAAATCCAAAAGAGCAATATCATGCTCATTGGACCCACGGGCACCGGAAAGACCTTGCTTGCGCAAAGCCTCGCAAAACTCTTGCAGGTACCATTTTGCGTTGTCGACGCAACGTCGCTCACCGAAGCGGGCTATGTTGGTGAGGACTCCGAAAGCATCTTGCAAAATCTTTTGTCTGCGGCCGACAACAACGTCGCTAAAGCGGCCAAAGGCATCGTGTATCTCGACGAAGTCGACAAGATTGCTCGCAAGGGCAGCGCCCTCAACTCCACGCGCGATGTCTCGGGTGAAGGCGTGCAGCAGTCGCTCCTCAAACTGATCGAAGGTAGTGTCGTCGCGGTTTCTCCGCGGGGTGCTAAGAAATACGGTCAGCCCGAGCAAGTGGTGCACATGGACACCAAGGATATCCTCTTTGTTTGCGGTGGCGCCTTTGTTGGCCTCGAGGAAATCTTGGCGCGCAAAGCTGGGCAAAAGTCGCTTGGGTTTAATACCGAGCAAAAAGCGAAAGCGTCGTCGAAAAATCTTTCCGATGTTGAGCATAGCGACATAATTAACTACGGTTTTATCCCTGAATTCGTTGGCCGCTTGCCGGTTATCGCGACGCTTGAGGACATTAGCGAAGAAGGGCTGGTCACAATTTTGTCGCAACCAAAGAATGCTTTGGTTCGGCAATATCAAAAGCTCTTTGCGCTCGAAGGCGTAGCGCTCTATTTCACCGACGATGCGTTGCGCGAAGTGGCGAGGATCGCTCTTTCACGCAAGAGTGGCGCGCGCGGCCTGCGCTCGGTGCTTGAGAATGCCATGCTCGACATCATGTATTCGGTACCGTTTCTCGACGATGTAGAGACCTGCACCATCACCAAAGAAGTTATTCAAGGCTCGGGTGAAGCGGTGCTTACGTACAAGCAGAAAAAGCAAACGGCTTAATACTGATCGTCTCGAGGCCATCAATAAGTTTAGGAGGTTTATATGCGCCATTCCGCACTCGGTGTCTGTTTTATTTTCTTCGCCTTCACCATAGCAAGTTGTAACAAGGACGGTGGCAAAAATGGGAGCGATCAGGAACCAGAAAAGAAAATCTTAAAGGATAAAGACAAAGACAGCCGTACCTCGCTTCCTGCGGTCAAAGATTTTTTCATGACACCGCGGGGTGGTGTGGTAACCACAGAATCGAGTGAACTCATCCCCTTTGGCGAGGAGGACTTTAAGAGGGGCTTTACCGGCATGCTCCTCAAGAGCTACCCTGAAAATGAACCATCGTTCGATGTTTCTCAAGGCGTCAAGGTAACGGCGGCCAATTCGCGATGCGCAATTTTGAACCAAGATCTGAAGAGCAAAGACAATTCCATCACACTCAATCCTTCGCATATTGTCTGTCGCAAAGCTCTATTGGACGACTTCAATCTTACGAACCCCACCGATAACAAACCCATCAAAGCTAAGGCTCACTTCAGCTTTGGTACCATAGGCAACATTATC
>CAZRSD010000206.1:0-3662 GCA_964602645.1 uncultured Myxococcales bacterium | reverse complement strand
AGATCATTAACGCGGCGCGGGCGTTTCTCAAGAAATATCGCGATGAGCCAGTCTGTCGCTTCGATGTTGTCGCGGTTTCAGGTGATCTTGCGAATCCGATTTATGAGCATATTAACGATGCGTTTTTTGTTGAGGAAGAATAAATGGCGACTAAGCTTAAGCTTGTGGCAACGCCGCTCGGTAATGTCAATGATATTTCATTGCGCGCGGCTGTTGCCTTACGAAGTGCTGATGCGATCTTTGCCGAAGATACACGTCATAGCCTCAAACTGATCAATGCCCTCGACATTACGCTCAAACCAAGTTGCAAGATGATATCTTGCGATGCGCATAAAGAAGTCCGTCGCGTTGACATCATCGTCGAAAAGCTCCGCGCCAAGGAAAACGTGCTTTTAATTTCTGACGCGGGCAGTCCCACCATCAGCGATCCGGGCTCCCTGCTGGTGCAGGGTGTTATTGAAGCGGGCTTCGAAGTGGAGATCATGCCAGGTCCCTCGGCGCATGTAGCGGCGCTCATGGGCGCAGGCATCGATACAACGCGCTTTGCATTTTTGGGCTTTTTGCCGCACAAACTGAGCCATAGAAAGGCTCTTGTCACTGCAGCGGCCAATGCCGGCCTTGCCGTCGTCATCTACGATTCACCGCTCAGGGTCGTAAAACTGTTAAGCGAATTGCATGAATATCTCGGCGCCCGCCGCGTTGTGGTCGCGCGCGAGCTCACCAAGGCATATGAGACCTTTCATCGCGGGATTCTCGGTGCTGAGCTTTCGCCGCCATTCATGGAGAAGGGCGAATGCGTGGTTATAGTTGAAGCGCACAGACCTCAGAGTGCAACGCTCGAGGAGCAGCATGATAAATTGCATGAACTAGTCCAGCGCATGGTGCTCGAAAACAAATCTGCCAAAGATATAGCTTGCGAGGCGAGTGCTGCCCTCGGCCTTAAGAGGAACGACGTGTATGACTTTGTGCTCAAGCAAATGAAAAAATAGTATCGGCGTGCCTTAATCGCGTCCGCCGATGTGCCACTTTTTCGCTTTCCCATCATCATCATCGCGCCCCATGGAAATAACGCTAAATGGGCTCGCCTTTGAATTTGGATCGTTCATTTTGCCAAATGATGCCTCTGCCAGCGCCATGCGATCATTGCAGGCAAGCGTAGTGGTGAGTATGGCAAAAGCCATAAGTGCTACGATGAAGCGATACATGGTCTCCTCCCTCCTCGTCGTCCCACGCCACTGCGATGGATCCCGTGGAAAAGCCGTGGGACGACGAAGCAGCGGGGAGGATGCGGAAAAAAAATAATACAGCATTAATTGATGATATCCGCCAAAATAAAGTAAAGATTAAAAACACTAGTGCCGTCAATGGATTGACAATAAGTATCGCTCACCTAAGCTTATTTGCCATGACGTATTCGGACCTCCAATTGGAAATAACCGCAAGCATCGACGATGCGCATAAGCGCGTCGATCAATTCCTTGCGCTTAAAATGCCCGCTTACTCACGCTCGCTTATCGGCAAATTCATCAAAGCTGGTGCTGTCACCACGCGCGATGGTAACCGGATTAAAGCGTCACAAATTATTGCAGGTAACGAACATTTCGTCGTTGCGGTGCCACGCCCACAAGCCGCAAGCATGAAGGCACAGAACATTGCGCTCGACATCGTCTATAGCGACGATCATCTTGCCGTGATAAATAAACCTGCAGGTCTCGTGATTCACCCCGGTGCCGGTGTTTCTGACGGTACGCTGTGTAACGCCTTGCTCTACTATTTTCCGGGCATGACCATTGGCAATATCGAACGACCGGGCATCGTTCATCGCCTCGACAAAGACACCTCGGGCTTGATCGTGATTGCGAAGACTGAAGCGGCTCATCGGATCTTGTCGGCCGACTTTAAAGAGCGCCGCGTCGAGAAAGCCTATCGCATGTTCTGCCATGGCGTGCCGCGCGCAACATCGTTTGAACTCAAAACAGGCCATTCGCGCCACCCGCATTATCGCTTGCGCTTCACCACCAAAATTTCTGTCGACAGATGTCGCGGCGCCGAAGTGCGGCTCGCGCACACGAGCTTTACCGTTGTTGCTAAGGCCTTTGGCGTAGCCGAGCTCAAGGCAGTCTTGCATACCGGGCGCACGCACCAAATCCGCGCGCATCTTGCGGATATCGATCTGCCACTCCTCGGCGATGATCTCTACGGCGGCAAACGTGCTCTTCCGTCGCGCATGCCTGACGTCATGCGCGCGGCGATTGAGAACTTACGAGGGCAAGCGCTCCACGCAGAGACGCTGGCGTTTACGCATCCCATCACAAAGGAACAGCTGTCGTTCACGGCAGCGCTGCCCGAGACCCTCGATTGCCTTGCCCGAAACATGACCTGATTTGCTCTTCTGCCAATATCTGATTAATTCTCATTGTTGCCGCCGATCACGAAGCCTCAATAAGGAGGTGCCGCTTAAATCCGCCGCCGCATGAACCATACTTATCAACGATCACACCGTGTTTTGCGTCGATTGCATGCCTTTTGGTGGTCATCGTCTTTCGGGTTTAGGCTTTCAGGCATAGGCTATTCCATAAGCGATTTAAGCCTCGACAAATTATTAGTAGTCGATTACGCCTAGCAACGGAGCTTTTATGACGATGTCAACCGAACTTCTTAGGCAGTTGCCGAAAACTGATTTGCATTGTCACTACGACGGATCGTTGCGAATAGAGACGGTGATTGAGCTTGCGCGACGCCATGGCATCAAACTGTTCAGCTTCGATAGAGACACGCTCATGGAGCACATGGGCTATGGGCGCATTCGCAAAACTCTCGTTGAATATCTCTACGGTTTCGAGCCGCTCGTCGCAGTTTTGCAAAACAAAGACGACATTGAGCGAACCTTCTTTGAAGTCTGTGAAGATGCGGCGCGAGAAAACGTCTGGCACCTCGAGCTTCGCTATTGCCCTTATTTGCATTTGGACAAAGGTCTCACGCCCGAAGAGGTTGTCGCCACGTGCGTGCAGGCTGCAGAAAAAGCCGAGCGCACTTTTGGCATGAGCGTGCGGCAAATTCTATGTGGCCTTAAAAACATCCCGAATCATGTGCCAAGCATCGCCGAGCTTGCCGTGCAATTTGCCGATCGTGGCGTTGTAGGATTTGATCTTGCGGGGCCAGAGACGGGCTTTCCCATCAAAGATCACGTCGCTGGCATTGCCATTGCGAAGCGGCATCATCTCTTCATCACCATACATGCGGGTGAAAGCACCGGGCCCGCAACCATAGCGGAGGCATTGCATGATGCATCAGCGCATCGCGTTGGTCATGGCACATCGTTGGTACATGATGAGCGGCTTCTTAACTACGTTGTGAATCATCGCATCGGTATTGAGTCCTGCCCCATCAGCAATTTGCACACCGGCTCGGTAAAAGCGCTGCGTGAACATCCGATAAAGTATTTTCTCGAGCGGTGCGTGCGTGTTTCGATCAACACCGATAACCGACTCTGTTCAGACACGACGGTAACACGGGAACTTGCAACGCTAATCGAGCATCTCGACCTTGGCATCGAGCACGTGCATCGTTTGCTCCAAAACGGCTTCAAGAGCGCATTTTTGCCTTATAACGAACGTAGCAAATTGCTCCGCAAATTTTCTGAAACTTGGAAACAACTGGTT
>CAZRSD010000205.1:0-3680 GCA_964602645.1 uncultured Myxococcales bacterium | reverse complement strand
CCCTGGCCGCAAACGACGTGCTCACCAAACTCGCCTTCTCGCACGGCATAGCACAATCAGTGCAGCTCTCGGTATTTGAAAAACTGATTCAGCGACGCATCGAACATTCACGCCGGGCGCCCGAGAGCCTCGCACGCTATGGGCACATTTCGATGTCCCGAGGAGAAATCGGTCGCCTCATGGGCGAAATTATCATCGACCGAAACTCGATCAATTTACATACCGATATTCTCGATACGCCGGAGTTTTTTTGGGAGTACTCCGATTTGGAACCCCTCTATCGCCTCATCGCACAAGATCTCGATATCACGGCAAGGGTTTCAGTGCTGAATCGCAGACTAGATATCGTGAAAGATCTGTTCGAAATGCTGAGTCACGAAGTTCAACATCGCCACTCGTCACGTTTAGAATGGATCGTCATCGGATTGATTTTCATTGAAGTGGTGGTGAGCTTTGCGAAAGATATCTTCAAACTCATTTAGATTTTTGAGAATACCTGCTTGACAGGCTTATTTGACCTGGCAGCATTGCCATACTGCCTCTAATAACAGGTATAAGCTTTAATGGCTCACCAATTTCATATTACTGTTTCCTTCTTATTGTTCCTTCGTGCCGCAGCGAAGTTCGCACTGCTAGCCCACTAGGGCTTTCAATACATGTCTTATCACTCATTCGCTTGGTTGCTTATGCAGCTGTTTGGCTCATATTACCTATTAATAAGAGGGATTCACCATGAGTATCAAAAATAACAAAATGACCTGGGTGAAAGAGTCTGGCTTTATTTTTGCCATGTTGGGTTCCGCCATTGGCTTTGCAAATATCCTCGCCTTTAGCGCGCAATGCTACAAAAATGGCGGTGGGGCGTTCTTGATCCCCTTTTTCGTCGCTGTCTTGGTCATCGGCATTCCCATGTTGTATTTGGAAGGCGCCGTCGGCAAAAAATATGGTTTGCCATTGGTCTCCGCTTACGGGAAAATTTTGCCGCGCAAATGGAAAATCGCCGGCTGGGTTTCGGCGTTGTCATGTTTAACCATTGGCTCATTCTATTCGGTACTAACGAGTTGGTCAGTTGCCTATACGTATTTCGCCGCCACTGACCAGTTGCCTCTCGAAAGCGCCACGTTCTTTCAACAAGAATTTTTGCGCGATTCGGGGTCGCTCACCACGTTTAACGGCATTAGCTGGACCATCTTCATTTCCACCATCGTGGTGATGATCTTTACCTACGTTGTGAATTCGAAAAATATTGGCTCGGGAGTAGAAAAAGTCTGCTCCTTCTTTTTGCCGTTGCTCTTCGCCATCGTCACCATCTTTACGATCATCGTCGCCTTCTTGCCTGGCGCGATGGATGGCTTCTATCATTATCTCGCACCAGACTTCTCGAAACTTCTCGATTTTCGTTTGTGGCGTGATGTGTTTGGTCATGTGTTCTTTAGTTTCTCCTTAGGCATAGGTATCGTAGTGGGCTATTCACGCCACACCAAAAAAGAAACGAACATGCGCCGTGCCATGATTTGGGTTGCCTTTGGCGACGTTGTCATCTCGATGATGGCGGGTTTCGCGATTTTTGGTTGTGTCGGCTACATGAGTCAAAAGACCGGCATCCCGTTTCATGAGATCGTCAAATCCGATTCCACCTTTGAGATGGGCTTCATCATTTTTCCTCAAATTCTCAATAATTTTTCGTCATGGCTTCAACCGCTCGTTGGCGCACTTTTCTTCTTTTGCGTTTTTATTGCGGGAATCACCGGCGTATTTTCTATCGTTGAGTCTGTCGCCGGCAATATCGAGGTAGAGTTTGGCTTGTCGCGTGCGAATGCAACCGCGCTTGCGATTGTGGTGATGTTCTTTTTGTCGACCTTCTTTTGCATGGGCAACGGAACACGCGTCCTCGGTGCACTCACGCCGATGGTCATGGGCTACACCTTCTTGATCGGTGGCATCGCCCAAGTAATAGCATTCATGTTCATCGAAAAGAGCTTGAGTCGTGATCCCGTCTTCGTGGACAGTGATCAAAAGACCAGCGGCTTTTATTACGTCGCCAAATATTTTGGTCTCTTGTTTTTGATATTGAGTTTGCTCGGTGCCCTTTACGAAGAATACCACGAACCATTTGGGCCACCCCACATCGTTCGCTGGGGCTGGTTTTTCGCAACGTTGTTGTTAGCAATCATACTGTCGCGTTTCGGCAAAGCTCGACGGGTAACCACGCAAGCTTAGTGGGTTGGTCCACCAATACCTGCTGGCGTTGCGACCAACGTACCAATATTTTGATTAATCGTCGTCAATAAATCGCATTCATCCAGATTGCATGTGCAGTCTGGATTGCCGTTGACATCGACTGTACAGATGCACTGAAACTTGCATTCTTCAACCGACGCATTCATTTTGCCTTCGCATTGGCAAACACATTCGCTATCGCAATCAAACTCGCAGGCGGCTTGACCATTTACTGCGGTGGTTTTACACCCCCCCCGGCAGGCACTGGTGTTGCAGTGACATTTACACGTTTCGGCAATACCGCCAATCTCTTTGTCAACTTTTGGCGTCAAACAATCGGAAATGTCATACAGGCAGTTGGCCTGGCAACGAACTTCGCCGGCAATGCCTCCGTAGTCTTTGCACAACGTGTTTTGAATAGCGCCTTGATCGCAATCTTCAGTGGTACCGTTGATAATGCCGTCGCCACAAAAGCCATCTTTCGCAATGCGCGGTGTACCCGCTACGATGTGTGCGGTACCGCCCGACGGCGAGAGCGCTGGTGTCGGAGGGGTTGCACCTGGTGCCGCAGGTACGCCCGCACCAGCAACGGCGCCCTCCTCAGCATTAATGTAGCTATAGTACTGCCGCAATTTGTCCGCTTCGGATTTCTCGGTGCAGGAGCCTAGCAACAAAACAAATGAGAACGTTGATGCAGCCAATGCATTTAGTAAGATTCGTTTAAACGACAACATTATCTTCACCAACCAGGCCTCATTCACGTATTTAAATATATTTAAGCGATAGAGATGGGGTCAAATTTTTACTTATTGCGGAGCATTTCACCGTCTTGACAGAGCGCTTTATAGGGTTAAGGTGGACCAATGAAATTTTTTAGCGCAAACCAACTTCACCATCATCATGCGTCCTCGTGGTCGCTGGGCGTTGATGTGCGATAAAAAGGTTTCGCTTACATTAAAATGTGCCGGCGCAGGTTTGCCGGCATTTTTTTTATGAGCAAGTCTATTCGCCTGGTATTTGGAGTCTGAAATGGAAAATTTTATTTCCGTGGCGTTTTTGGTGCTCACTACGGCGTCATACATGGCCGTGGCCACCTACGCATCGCGCGGCGTAAGCTCGAAAGACAGTTATCTTTTGGGCGATCGCCAATTTAGCGTCGTTAGCATCACGTTGACGCTTATCGCAACGCAACTTGGCGCGGGCATGATCTTCGGTACCGCTGCGCAGTCATACGCGCAAGGCATCAAAGGCATCGCTTATGTTTTGGGCATGGCGATCGGCCTTATTATTTTGGGCCTCGGCGTTGGCGCACGCTTACGCTCGCTCAATATCAGCACAACGGCAGAGCTCTTTGAAAGGAAATATGGCTCAAAAACCTTGCGCAAACTCGCTGGTATCATCTCTATTTTGACGATGGGCGGTATTCTCGCTGCGCAAATCGTGGCCTCGCGTCAGTTGTT
>CAZRSD010000204.1:0-3704 GCA_964602645.1 uncultured Myxococcales bacterium | reverse complement strand
TATCGAGTCAGTTCTCACCGTGATCGCTGTAGACTCCCTCGACAAACAAAAGCGCAAATCAGATTTAAATCGCGATCTTCTGGGCGTTGGCGTCGGTAATCTTATCTGCTCAATGATCGGTGGTCTGCCCATGATCTCCGAGGTCGTTCGTAGTAAAGCTAATATCGATAATGGCGCGACGGCAAAATGGTCAAACTTCTTTCATGGTGCGTTCCTCTTGCTCGCCGTTTCTGTGCTCGCACCGGTAATCCGCGAAATTCCGTTGGCCGCACTTGCCGCGATGCTCATCATCACCGGTATTCGTCTTGCCGCACCGAGCCAATTTTCTCATGCCTATAAAGTGGGCATCGATCAACTCGCGCTCTTCGTGACGACACTGGTGATCACGCTGGCGACGGATCTTTTGGTGGGCGTTATGGCCGGTATGACGCTCAAGATTGTCATTCATTTGATTCGTGGCGCTAAAGTTAAAGATCTCTTTTCGATAAGGATAAGAGTCGACGAGACATCGCAGGAAGCCAAGATAGTGGTGGAAGGGCCTATGATGTTTACCAACTATCTTTCACTTCAAAATACCATCACGAAGTTGACGTTGAGCAAGAACGTCTCGGTCGATCTTTCACGTGCAACGCTCATTGATCATACGGCGCTTTCGTGCCTGCATACATTACGCGATGACTTGGGCGCGGAAAAATTGCAGTTTAGTGGCCTCGAGAGTTTAACGCCGCTGACTGACCATCATCTTTCCACGCATCGATTAGTTCGAGCATAGCCATGACACATATTCATCAGGATCCATTTTGCATTACCTGCGTATTGCAAAAGATAGTACCACTATTGCCTCATCAAGGTCCCATTAAGGACTTTATCCATCAAAATACCTTGCAGGTGTTCATGGATAAGCCTTTTCACGACGCTGTTCACACGGCTGCTCAGCTCTACGGTGCCAAGCCCTATTTGGATTTGAGTTATTACCGCGCCAAATATGCCAACGGTGAAGTGTCTGATGCCAGTCTCCTTGAAGCCATTGTGCATGAGTTTGGTGAGCTCTCTAATAACGAACGCGGCACCGTGCGTCATGCGCTGTTTAACTTCGTTGAGGTGATCGATGAAACAGCCCTTAGCTATCTTGTTCGTTCAAGATCGTGGAAAGCGGATGCGGTGAAAGCGGTCCGTGCCCACGCGGCGCGCTTCCGCCCCGATGAAGGTGCGCTGTCCCTACGCGCTCTGGTCAATGAACGGCTTGGTTGCGCTATCGATCACGACGTCAATGCCATATGTTTTCGGCTTCTTGGTTCGTATTTGGATCAAGGCGTCATCTTGTGGCCATTGCTTGAAGAGTGCCAAAGCTTTCGTGCAGCTGTGTTGAGTCTTGCTGAAGATAGTTGCTTGCCACTCGCCAGTTTTGTCGACAACAATGATGTGGCGACGTATCTTGATGCCGGCCCCTCCATCGGTATTCCGCGAGCCCTTGCTAATATGTTCTCAAGCGACACGCTCTATGCCGACTACGTGCAAGAATCGTTGCTGCATCATCCCGGTTGGTCAGGAATGGTGAACGTTGTCGCGCATAGCAAAGACTCCCTCGCCAAGCAGCGCAACATTAGCATGGAAGATTTCGTGTTGGTGAAGTTATCGTTAGAATGGCAATTCATTAAGAACACGATGCCGGACTTTACGCCCATCAGCATTGATGATCGTAATCGCCGGGCTGCTCTTGCGCACAAGAACACTCATGTGCACGAACTTTCTCTTGCGCATTGGTTGCTCGACGTAAGTGCCGAGCATCAAACGGTGCGCGACGAACTGCTCGGCAAAATCAGCTCTGAGTCGTTGCAACGGATCTGGCATGTGGCGCTTGAAAAGCACTACTACGCCACGATCGCAAACAAATTTACCCAAGAGACCAGCGCGACCAACAACGACGTCAAAAAGCAATTCCAAGCCGTATTTTGCATCGATGATCGTGAATGTTCATTCCGTCGCCATCTCGAGGAACAAAACCAGGCGATAGAAACGTTAGCCTTCCCGGGTTTTTTCGGCATCGAGTTCTATTTCAAAGCCCACAAGAAAGATCTCCTTGAGAAGATGTGTCCGGCACCGATCACGCCAAAATATTTGGTGATGGAACGAACCATCACCCCGCGTAAAAAAACCAACGACAGAAAGCTCCTCGAATTTGCGTCCTTCGTTTCTCGCCACGGTGCGAATTCGATGTTCTTTGGCTTTGTGTCGGCGTATACCTTAGGCCATTTGTCGGCGCTTCGCCTGCTCTTTAGTTTCCTGCAACCGTCACTCTTGCGCTCGAGCAATCGTCGCACGGGCCTGTGCGAAAAAACCGAATTGGTGTTCAAGCGCACTAACGACAAGCTCGTCAATGGTTTGCATCTTGGCTTTACCGACGACGAAATGGCAGCCCGAGTTTTCACGGCGCTTCGCAACATGGGGCTCGACAGTAATTTTGCGCCTCTCGTCATGATGAT
This sequence comes from uncultured Myxococcales bacterium, assembly GCA_964602645.1. GTDB lineage: Bacteria > Myxococcota > UBA727 > UBA727 > JABDBI01. The sequence continues at coordinate 1,221 of CAZRSD010000204.1, read as the reverse complement.
TGCGCATGGATCTTCAAGTGTTAACAATCCCCATTTTGCAGCGTACGATTGCGGCGCCTGCTCGGGTCGCCCCGGTGGCGTGAATGCGCGCTTGTTTGCCGCCATGGCAAATCTCGCTGAAGTTCGCAAAGGTGTTAAGGAACGTGGGATCACGATACCGGATGATACGTTTTTTGTCGGTGGTCTGCATGACACCTGCACCGACGAAGTAAAGTTCTTTGACGTTGACCAATTGTCCGCAGAAAAATTAGCTCTCTTGAAGGAATTTGCCGATCACGTTTCGGTTGCACAACGAAAGAATGCAAAAGAGCGTTGCCGACGTTTTGCGCTGGTGTCGCCGAAGATCAGTGAGCAAAAGGCGCTCAAAGAAGCGCAGCATCGCTCGCGCGCACTTTTTGAGCCACGGCCTGAACTTGGCCATGCAACCAACGCGTTATGTATCGTTGGTCGTCGAGAACGAACCTACGGCAAAAATTTCGACAGGCGTGCGTTTTTGCAAAGCTATGATCCGACCAAAGATGACTCGGGCGCTGTGTTGGCTGCGATCATGGGCGCAGTGATCCCGGTCTGTGGTGGTATCAATCTTGAATATTTCTTTTCGAGAGTTGACCCGGCGGTATATGGCTGCGGTAGCAAATTATCGCACAATGTTTGCAGCCTCATCGGCGTGGGCAACGGCCTCGACGACGATCTTCGCACTGGCCTTCCGGTTCAAATGACGGAAATTCATGATCCGATGCGATTGTTGATTATCATCGAACAAACGCCTGCGATTATCGAGAAAGCGGTCTTGTCAAATCCTGCTCTAGCACAATGGATAGTCAATGATTGGATAAAGATCGCAAGTCTCAATCCCTCGAGTAATGAGCTCAGCTTTTATGACCAACGTTGTCAAGCCTTTACCGGCTATTCGAGCGCGCGGAGGCAAGCGCCCGCAACGCCAGTTGTCCGCTGCCGCAGACGCCGAGCGCGCATATCGCCAAAAGCCTGGAGCCGCTGTCGGCGGCGCTCAATCGCGGCGACGTGCATGCCGCCTTCCGCGTGCCGCATGAGTGGCTGCTGCTCCAGTACGCCGCCGGCGACGGTTTCATCGAGGCGGAACTCGGCGAGCATTTTCCCCAACTGCTGCCCGAGCTGAGGGCGCTGCGCGAGGCCGCCAGCCACCTCCTGCCGCGACCGCTGGCCGAGGAGTTGCATGCCGACCGGCACCATCGCGCCGCC
>CAZRSD010000203.1:0-3708 GCA_964602645.1 uncultured Myxococcales bacterium | reverse complement strand
GACGCAAGGATGCAGACCGCGGCGATGAGAATAGGAAAGAGGATCATCTTGTCGAGCATCTCGCCGGTAAAATAAATTCCCGCAAGCAAAATCGCGCCCACGAGCGTGACGACGTAGGTCTCAAAAAGATCGGCCGCCATGCCAGCGCAGTCGCCAACGTTGTCACCGACATTGTCTGCGATCACAGCCGGATTACGCGGGTCATCTTCGGGAATGCCGATTTCAACCTTGCCCACCATGTCAGCACCCACGTCGGCACCTTTGGTAAAAATACCGCCGCCTAAGCGCGCGAAGATGGAGATGAGTGATGCACCAAATGACAGTGCGACGAGCGATTCAAGCTGGGTGCGAAAGGGAAGGTTGGCGGTGCGCAAGAAGAAGAGATAACCTGCGACGCTGAGAAGACCGAGACTCACAACGAGAAGTCCAGTGATGGCGCCCGCATCGAAGGAGACTTTGAGTGCTGGTGATAAGCCTTTTTGTGCTGCGAATGCCGTGCGAACATTGGCACGTACCGAAACGTGCATGCCGATGTAACCCGCAAGACCCGATAGGCCTGCACCGAGAATGAAGCCAAAGGCAACGTAATAGCCTAGCAGCAACGAGAGCGCGATGGTCATCAAGATGCCGATGAGAAAGATAACTTTATACTGACGGTTTAGGTAGGCGCTCGCGCCTTCTTGAATGGCGGCGGAAATACTCACCATGGTGTCATTGCCGACGCCTTGTGCCATGACGGTGCGCGTGAGTAGCCCGGCGTATACAATGGCGAGGGCCACGCAAAGAAAAATTATCCCAAAAGCACTAAACCCCATAGCTTCTCCCGCAAAATGACGACGTCACAGAACTCTGTGTTGGTTGAAGATAACACAACGACTATTTGCTTTTTTTCCGGTAAGCGTAGAAATCGGCGCTTGCGTGATGAATATATTTTTTATTTTTTTGATAATTCGCGTAACCAACCTAGTCCAGTGAGCAAGATTTGCGTCATGAAGGCTTTCACGTCGGGCTTCAGTTGATTTTCGTGTTCGAAATACCACGCGGCGTAATCAAAGACTTCCATCACCGTGTAATAGGTGATGATCTTGTGCGGCGGCAATTTACCACCATGTTCAGTATAGCCGCTATCAAATGCGTAGCGCATTGTCGATGTCTCGTCGCTGGTGATGCCAATGAGTTCGCGAATTTTCATCGATGCCGTGATTTTGATGTAGTCGGTCCACGGCGATCCCAGTGGTTTTTCCGCACTGCCGATGGAGACGGCTCCCGCGTCGAGGTCGAGTGCAACGATGCGATCACCGACGCTATCGTAGAGATAATTGCCTGGGTGCGCATCGCCGTGGCAAAAGGCGTGGCGATACTCGTGGTCGATCATGGCGTTTACAAGATCGGCGGTATCTCGCTCGAGCCGATAGACGTCGACACCGAAATCGCTCGTCGCAAGTCCGCGTAACGTGCACGCAATAGCATGCGCATGAGCATCTTTCACACGCGACGACGCCACATCATGAAACGATGGGCCGGACGTGTGAAGCTTGCCCAAAAACGCGCCAAGTTTGTGGATGATGGGGCAGAGCTCGTCGAGTTTTTTCATGCGTTCAAATCCGCTTGGCATCGTGGCGATGGCGATAAGTCTATCGTTGATAATTTCTCCTGGCACGAATTCAAGCGCCACGAGGAGAAAGTCTTCACCCCGTTTGGTTGCGCGGCCAACCGCAAGTGCACGCGGGCAATTGCCGGTGAGGCGTTCTAGATGCCGTGTTGCCCACAAGGTCTGAGCGAATTGGGGACTCTTGCAGGGAAATGCCTTGATCGTTGCAACAATATTTTGACCCGACTTCGCAAAATATAAAGGCAGGCCACTGAGCCCCGTCAAATTATTCTGCCGTGGATCGGTGAGTGAAAGATCCTGCAAAGCGACTGCGTCATTCGCGAGCAGAAGTGCCGCGGGCGCGAGATCGTCGCCAAACCGCGTGCAATGTTGAAAACTCTTTGCACTCGCATTGCCAAAGGCGCGCACGACAACGTCCATACCCGCATTATCGGGCAGCTTAGCGAGCTCATGTGCAATGAGATGTTCGAGAACAACCAAGTCTTGCATCATTTACCTCGACTAGGCGCATAACAAAGCACGCATCGTGCGATTGCCACAAACTTTGTTCCAAGGAAATATGGCCCTTCGCCTTTCATTTTTCTGTTAACGTGAGAAGGCTTGCGGATAATTGACGTGAGGAAAATGATGCAAAAACTTTTTCAATGGCAACTTAAATCTTCACCTAAAGCCGGCTCCTCGATAATCTCGCCCAATGAGCGCTTGCCGTGGCCCGAGACTATGGTGATGGGCATGCAACATGTCGTCGCCATGTTTGGCGCAACCGTGCTAGCCCCGCTCCTCATGGGCTTTAATCCGAATCTTGCGATTCTCATGAGCGGCATTGGTACGCTCATCTTTTTTGCGATTACGAAAGGACGCTTGCCAAGCTTTTTGGGCTCAAGCTTTTCATTTATTGGCGTTGTGATTTTGGCGACGGGATACAGCGGAACAGGACCTAACGCGAATATCGATGTTGCACTTGGCGGGATTGTCGTTGCCGGTTTTATCATAGCGGCGCTCGGCGTGCTCGTGTTTTTGTGGGGCACTGGATGGATTGAAAAACTCATGCCACCGGTAGTGACGGGCGCCGTTGTCGCTGTGATCGGCTTGAATCTTGCGCCGATCGCCGTAAAAGGTGCGATGGGCCAAAGCGCATTTGATGGGTGGATGGCGGTGCTCACCATTGTGTGCGTTGGTTTGGTCGCAGTTCTAGCGCGCGGTATCATGCAACGATTGTTGATACTCGCGGGCCTTGTGCTTGCGTATGGTTTTTACGCGGTATTTGCCAATGGTTTTGGTCTCGGTGCGCCCATTGATTTCACCGCACTTGTCGCAGCGCCTTGGTTTGGTTTGCCAGAGTTTACGGCGCCAAGCTTTGAAACCAAAGCGATATCGCTTATTGCGCCGGTCTCTATCATCCTCATCGCCGAGAATTTGGGCCACATCAAAGCCGTGTCTGCGATGACCGGTTATAACTACGATCGCGATATGGGCTTTGCTTTTGTTGGCGACGGTGTTGCGACGATGGTATCCGGTCTTGTTGGAGGGCCAGGCGTGACAACCTATGCTGAAAATATCGGCGTGATGGCAGTCACCAAGGTTTACTCGACGCTGGTTTTCGTCGTTGCAGGGCTCATGGCGATCCTGCTTGGCTTCTCGCCAAAATTTGGTGCTCTCATACAAACCATTCCAGGTCCGGTTATGGGTGGCGTGTCGATCGTTGTGTTTGGGCTCATCACCGTCGCTGGTGCACGGATTTGGGTGCAGAATCAAGTCAATTTTTCCGACAACCGCAATCTGCTCGTCGTCGCTATTACGCTTATCCTCGGTGCCGGAGATTTTTCACTCAAGGTCTTCGACATAACGTTGGGCGGCATCGGTACCGCAACGTTTGGCGTGATAATTTTGTATGGTTTGTTGGGGGGACGAAAACTTGCATAAGCATGGCGTGGAGATACGTTGCGTTCTTGGAAATTCATCGTGTCTACCAAGCGGATCTGGGATTGACGAATTGAAAACCCGTCGTTACCCTTTTTTGTTATTAATTGATAAATAAGCGATTTCCTCAAATGAAAAACTATAGTTCAGGGTCATATATGAAACAACAAAGACAT
>CAZRSD010000202.1:0-3717 GCA_964602645.1 uncultured Myxococcales bacterium | reverse complement strand
CTATCAAGGCGAGCCGCTCACGGATTTGTCGCTGTTGTTTTGGGAAGCTATACCTGAGAACGTTACCAGCTTTCCAACGCTTAAGCAGCATGCGATCAACACCAAGCTTTCGGTGAGCGCACAATCGGGGCACTTCCTCGAGGAATTCTTGCGCGCCGAAGGCATTCCCGTGAAGCCATTGGCGGGGCCTCCTGAACAAGTTCTCGATATCAAATATCGCAAATCGCTCGCGGCGTCCGTCGACACCAAAGTAGGCGCAAAGCTCGCCGCTGAGCATGAAGGCATCAAGAATCTCGTCCTGCCCTTGCCCAAAGACAAATGGGATTTGGGTTATGGCGTCGGCATCAAAAAAACACGCACCGAATTAGTTGATGAAATACGACGCGCCGTGGAACAACTTAAAGCTGACGGAACGTTGCAAAGCCTAAAAGCAAAATGGTTCAAGGAAGGGCTCTAGGGATGGAAGATCTCCTTAACGTCTACAGAGAAGCCATGCCCCTTTTACTGGAAGGGGCTTTTACTACGGTTTGGATATCCATCATCGGTATCGTGTGCGGTTTCGCGTTTGGCGCCTTGTTCGGCATTCTTGATTGCCAACGCTTGCGGTCCAAATACGTGACACCACTTTTGCGAACCTACGTCGCTATTTTTCGCGGCACACCGCTCTTCGTGCAACTTTTGATCGTCTACTTTGCGCTACCCGACGCGCTCGGCGTCGAATTATCGCCGATCACTGCCGGCATCATTACGATCGGGCTTAACTCAACCGCGTATCTCGCTGAGATCGTGCGCGCCGGCATCAACGCCATCGACAACGGTCAGTGGGACGCAAGTTACATCTTAGGATATTCGCGTTTTCAAACCTTTCGCTTCGTGATTTTGCCGCAGGCGATCAGAAACGTCATTCCCGCTATCACCAATGAGTTTTCGACACTGATTAAAGAGAGCAGCATCCTCATGGTTATTGGCGTGCCTGAACTGGTCAAAGTGAGCAAGGACATCGTCGCGCGCAGCTTGAAGCCGATGGAAATCTATCTCATGACTGCGCTGCTTTATCTTGTCATGACCTTTGTCGTGGCCTCGTGTACCAAATTCTTTGAAGCGAGGACCACCAAATGAGTCTGATAGCAGCAAAAGATCTCGCGCTCTTCTATCGCAACAGTAAATTGCCCGCGCTTGATAAGGTATCATGTACCGTCGAGGAAGGTCGTATCACGCTGTTCCTGGGCAAGAGCGGTTCTGGCAAAACAACCTTGCTTAAGTGCATCGCTAATCTCAAGAGCAATTTTTCGGGCATGCTTACGTATAAGGATCGCCCAATCAAAGACATGAGCTCCCGCGATCGCGCAAGCAACATCGGCTTTGTTGCGCAAAGTTTCGATCTCTTTCCCCACATGACGGTACTCGACAATTGCGTTCATCCTCAGGTTCACGTCGTAAAACGTGCTGTAGCTGATGCACAATCCGTCGCGATCGCGCAGCTTACCCATCTTGGCATGGGCGATTATCTTGAGCGCTACCCGCACGAGTTGTCTGGTGGGCAAAAGCAACGCGTGAGCATAGCGCGCGCGCTATGCATGAACTCGCGGCTCTTGCTCCTAGATGAACCATCGTCGGCACTTGATCCGGAAAGTTCAAAGAAGCTCGTCGATATCTTGCGAACACTCAATAGCGAAGGGGTGACCATCGCCTTGTCGACACACGATATGGCACTCGCAAAGCATTTACTCGATCGCATCTATTTCATGAAGGATGGACACATTGTTGAATTCTTTGACGCGCGCGTTGAAGATATCAGCTCTACCGTCGCCATCAAAAATTTCTTCGCGCATTAAAAAGGCCAGAGGCTAAGCCTCTGGCCTTCATGCGGTATACCGCGTCGGACTAGTAGCCACGTCGGGAAGAATAGCCACCAAGGCTGCTGCCGTTAAAACCAGGATACGAGCCGTAGCTGTTACCGAAGCTTGCATTAGGTCCGCTCCATGCACCAGCACCGTTGTTGAGTACCGACGAGCCGGCATATCCACCTAAGTTACGGCCAGCACCAAGATACGAACCCAGGTTTGGGTTAGCGCCGGACCAGTTATTGTAGCGACCATAACCTGGGTCTCCCCACGACGGTTGTCCTGAAGCCTCAAGACCAGCACCATAACCAGGAGCGCCAGCACCGCCGCGACCGAAGCCTTGACGATTACCCCAAGGTTGCGAAGCCGAGCTGCCAAAACCTGGGTTCATACCAGGGTAACCATTTTGACGTACATAGTTTTGAGGCCAACCTTGACCTTGATTCGCCCATGGTGAGTTACCACCAAAGTTGCCGTTCGCAGAAGGGAACACACCGCCGCTTCGATCATAGCCTTGTGGCCAAGCGGAGCCAGGTGCGGTGTTACCTTGATCGCCGCCACCAAAGTTACCACCTTGTGGGCCGCCTTGCTGACCACCTGGTTGGCCACCGCGACCACGTTTAGCCATGTGGGCTTGGTGACGCTTTTGCATTTCAGCATCAGAAACATTGGCGAGTTGGCACGTTCCATCTACGCAGTTCGCCCAGTTGCCAAGTTTGCAGGTTTGATGTTGGGAATTGCGTTCGCCACGTTGACGATTTTGGCAGCTTTCTCGATGAGCAGCCATTGTTTGCACCGCCGTTTGTGCGTTGACTGCTTTTTGGCCAGCATTGCCTTCGCAAGGATTGCAAGATTCCGGTGGATCGGGGATGGCCATGCAATCTTCATTGGTTTGACACTGAAGTTCTTGCGGAGCTTGTTCGGTACGAGAAAATTCGGTCGCTGGTTTGGCTACGCTGTCGTTCGTTGTTTCCGTCGTGATGGTAATTTTCGGTGTGACTTTGCTTGGCGCCGCAACGAGTTCTGATTCCGAACTCGTTGGTGCGGAACAGCCACCTTGAGCCAACACCGATATACATAAAAGTGCGGCGAAGCCGCTCCCGTAAATTTTTTTCATGTGCACACCCCTAATAAATTCTCTGGTTCATTTGCCTTGCATGGCGGTTTCGCCCTTGTTGGTGGCGAAACTCATGGCGCGAAGCCTAGCAACGATAGAGATGTGCAGCAGGTGATCTTGATCAGTAATTTGGCTCAGTGTCGCCGTGAAACTTACCTTGTTGCATCCTTCATTGCGCCAACAAAATGGGTGATTTCGCGTAGCAGCAGATCATGATCATCTAAATGCTCCTCGATGATGGTGACAACGCGCGAGCCACTGATGGCCCCTGCGGCACCTTCGGTGAGCGCCGCTTTGACGTGAGATGGATTTGAAATGCCAAAACCAAAAATGGCAGGCGGCGCACCGGCATCGCGTAACGCTTCCACCAAATGGTGATGTCCCAACAAAAGATTGTCACGCGCACCGGTAACACCTTTGCGGGTGACAACGTAGGTATAACCGCGCCCGAGGCGCGCGATATCCTTGCACCGTTCAAGCGGAAGATTGAGCGGCGCAATCAAAACCGGCTCAATGCCGTTGGCAATGGCGCTTTCACAATACGGTTGCGCTTCAATTATTGGCACGTCGGCGACGAGCACGGAATCGATACCACTGTGCTTACAGTGGCGATAAAACCAGTCTGGTGTGTTGCGAAACACCAGATTCGCATAGGTCAAAATGCCGATGGGAATTTCTGAGTAGGTGTCACGAACTACTTTGACGAGATCAAGCGCATCGCGCACACGCGACCCGCTTCTAAGCGCACGCAGATCA
>CAZRSD010000201.1:0-3761 GCA_964602645.1 uncultured Myxococcales bacterium | reverse complement strand
CCGGCCTCGAGCCGAAAGCGAACGGAATGACGCGAAAAGAAGCCTTAACCGTCCATCGTCTTCGCCGTGATTAACGCATCGTTATAGGTAATCTTCGACGCTGACTTCAACTGCGTGAGATATTGCTGCATGAACGCACGACGGCGAGGATAGATCAGACCCATTTTGATCGACTCTTTTTGGGTCTCAAATTGAGCAGTGTCAGCATCTTCGCGCGACTTCAAACGAATCGCATAGAAATCGCCATTAGCCTCGATGACTTGGTCAGGAACTTTTTTGTCCATCGAAAGCTTGAAGGCTTCTTCGTTGATCTTCTCGGCGCGGCCAATCTTAAAGATATAACCCGATGAACGGCTAAACGGATCGGTTTCGTCGGCAACTGGTGCCGTCGGTGAAGCCGCAGCCTGCTTGATTGCAGCCTTGGTGTTATTGAGACCGGGCAAAGAAATTGCGCTAAGTGCGGTACCGGTTTTGAGTTGACCAAGAGCATTGCTAGCAAATTCTTGCGCCTTCTTGTCTTGCTCTTGCTTCTTAAGCAGCAACTCTGCGATCTCAACTTTCACGTCGTCAAGTTTGCGCTCAACTTTGGGCTTTTGTTCGGTTTGCTTAATAACGTGGTAACCAAACGGTGATTCCACCAGGTCACTAATTTCGCCTGGTTTAAGCGCGAATGCTGCTTTCGAGAACTCTTCGACCATCATACCAGCCGAGAAGAGACCCAAGTCACCACCTTTTTCTCTGGTGCCGATATCATCAGATTCAACCTGCGCAATTGCTGCAAAGTCTTCGTTATTGGTTTTCACGCGCTCGAGGAGCTTTTGCGCCTTGTCTTTTGCTGCTTTCTTCTCGTTGGCACTTGCTCCTTGATTGAATTTAACCAAAATGTGGCTTGCACGAACTTGTTCATCTTTAACGTATTCACTGATATGTTCGTTGTAATAGGTGCTAATTTTTTCGCCTTCAGCATCGGCAAATTTCTTCACGTCGGCAGGATTTGGCGTGGTGGCCACAAAATGTTGCGGGCTCACCCTAATAAACTCAAGCGCAATTTTGGAGTTCTTGTCCATGTACGCAAGCTTTGCTTCAGCGTCGGACACGAAAACGGCAGTGCCGAGGAGATTCGCCATCTGCTCAGCGACGAGTTCTTTTTCAACTTGCGATTCAAACTGTGCAATCGTTGATTGAAAGAATGCATTCACACGACGAATATATTCTTCTTTGTTAAACTCAGCTTCTTCGCCAAAAACTCGCTCCTTGATCTCTTGCGCCAAGGTCAGGGGCGCTATCTTCAAATTGTTCTTGCGACCAAGTTGGGTCAAGAGTTCGCGCGACACCAATTGATCGACGACAACTTGCTTTAAGCCATCGCGATCGGCTTGCGTTTGATCGTATTCCGGACGAAATTGTTTAATGCGGGCAAACTGGCTTGCGTATGCGGTACGGAACTCGGCAAGTGAGATGGGCTCATTGTTGACGACGACGGCGTATGGAACAGACGGTGCAACATTACCTGCCCAAGGGCCAAAATTTATGGCGAATACGAAAATTATAATTCCAAACAGCAACACCATAATCCAAGAGTTGGCGTTGCGTCTCATAAAATTAAGCATGACCGTTTTTCCTTTTACAAAAAGCCACTAGTGATGAAGAGGTTTTTGCCCTATACCCTTCCATTCTGGCAGGTTGGATATGTTCCGCAAACGATTTTTAGTATGATTGATCATTTCAAGCAAGTACGCATTTGAAATACGCGCTACTGTTTTATATGGGTGGTGCGCGAGCGGCAAGCCCAGTTTTCTTGATAGTAAGGTGCAACAATGGCGAATTTTTTACATTCCTGGCTTTCTAATGACATAGCCATCGATTTGGGAACCTCAAACACGCGGATGTTTTTGCGTGGCAAAGGTATTGCGATCAACGAACCATCGGTTGTTGCAGTTCATCAAGACCCGTACAAAAAGAATCGTGTTGTCGCCGTGGGCAAAGATGCCAAAGAGATGCTAGGTCGAACGCCGCACAATATTTCGGCGATACGGCCTATTCAAAAGGGTGTGATCGCTGACTTTGACGCAACCGTCGCTATGCTTAAGCACTTTTTGTCGCGCGTGCATGGCAAAATGAATTTGATGAAGCCAAGCGCCGTTATCGGTGTGCCCGTCGGCATTACCGAAGTTGAAAAGCGCGCCGTGCGTGAATCGGCAGAATCAGCGAATGCCGGTGAAGTATTTCTCATCGAAGAGCCTATGGCTGCAGCTATCGGAGCTGGCATGCCGATTACCGAACCATCGGGCAATATGATTGTCGATATCGGTGGTGGAACAACGGAAGTCGCCGTGATTTCGCTTGGTGGCATTGTCTATAGCCATTCAATTCGTATCGGCGGCGATAACATGGATCGCGCCATCATTAATCACATCAAAAAGCAATATTCGCTGCTCGTTGGCGAGCGCACTGCCGAAGAAATCAAGAAGAAGCTTGGCAGCGCACAAATCGAAAGCGATGAGCAAACGATGATCGTGCGTGGTCGCGACGTTGTGGCGGGTGTGCCGCGCAATGTGGAAATCCGCGGCCGCGAAGTAGTTGAAGCGTTGCAAGTGCCCATCACGTCGATCGTCGAAGCGGTGCGGATGAGTCTTGAGCGCACGCCTCCTGAACTTGCGTCAGATATTGTTGATCGCGGCATTATGCTCTCCGGTGGTGGGGCATTACTGCGCAACATCGATAGCCTCGTGCAAAAAGAAACAGGAGTGCCCGTTCATTTAGCGGCCGATCCAATTAGTGGTACAGTACTAGGTGCGGGCAAAGTTCTTGAAGAAATCGATCGACTTCGACAAGTGCTTAAGAGCTAATCAGCTTGTGGATTGGTGGGTGACCTATGTGGTCATTATTAGAACGTGGCAAGAAGGTCATCTTCGCGTTGGTGTTCAGTATTATTCCTTTAGTACTTCTCTATGTTCAAAGTAAAGATGCTGAAATACGATCTTCATTTGCGCGACCGGTGACCGAAGTCTCGGGTTATATTCAAAAGGCATCCCTCGCCGTGACCGGTACGGTTTCGGATTTTCTTTATCGCTATTTCTTTCTCGCGGGCCGCGCTTTAGAACTCGCCGAACTGCGGGCGCAGGTTTCACGGGTTCGCACGCTCGAAGCGCGCGTCGAAAATCTTATCAATGACCGCGCAGCGCTCATGGAATTGCATTTTCGTGTAACGGAAGCGGGCATTCAAGGTGGCACGCTTGCGCGCGTGATCGCACGTGCTGGTGCGCCGATGGCGCGAATGATTCGTTTGGATAAGGGCAGCGCCGAGGGTATTAAACCAAAAAGTCCGGTGATCGCCTATGACGGTGTTGTGGGGCAGGTGCTCAACGTGTCGCGTAATTTTAGCGATGTGCTCTTGGTGACCGATGCATCATTTGCCATCGATGCAAAGATCGTCGGGTCAGAAGCGCGCGGCCTTTTGCGCGGTATTACCAGCAACACCGAATATATGATGGAAATTCGCGACATCGATGGACTTCTTGAAGTCGCCACCGGCAACATCGTCGTCACCAGCGGTGTCAATTCGAATTTTCCACATGGCGTGCCCATCGGTACCGTTGTTGAAGCTTTTCGCAGCCGCGATGGTCTCTTCGTGTCGGCGCGCATTGAGCCCTTCGTATTCATGGACCGCTTGACCAATGTTCTCGTGCTCAACACCGCCGACGGCGAGCGTGATATCGATCCTCTGACCGCCGCATGGCCGATGGCGGTACAATGAAACG
>CAZRSD010000200.1:527-3799 GCA_964602645.1 uncultured Myxococcales bacterium | reverse complement strand
CACCGCGCGGCCCATCGCCGGCACCAAGGGCCGCATGATGAATGAAGATGCTGAACGCGACACGATCAACGCACTACGCTCATGCCCCAAAGAAAACGCTGAGCACGCCATGCTGGTGGACCTCGTACGTAACGACCTCAATCAGATTGCGGTGCCAGGCACCGTTACGGTTGATGAAGATCGTAGTGTCGAGTTTTACCGTCACGTCATGCATCTTGTCTCAGAGATTTCGTGCACGACGACGGAGACGCTCGAGAATATATTCAGCGCTCTCTTCCCCGGCGGCACTATCACCGGCGCGCCAAAGCTCACGGTGATGAATGCCATCGCAAAGCTCGAAGCATTTTCGCGCGGGCCCTATACCGGTTCACTTGGCTATGTATCGTCGGGCTACGGTGCTGACTTTAATATCCTCATTCGTAGCATTTATGCGCGCGGCACGATGGCTCGCATCAATGCAGGCGCGGGCATCGTCATCGATAGCAACGAAGAAAGCGAGTGGCACGAAATTGCGCGCAAGGCGCAAGCAGTCAAGGATATTCTCGAGAACAATGCACACCCAAAACCACTGCGAGCAATGCTAAAAGGCCCTGCCCTCTCCTTGCATATCGCTGCTCGCCACAATGTCGCATCGCCTGCATCGGTACTCTTTATTGAGAATTTTGATTCATTCAGCTTCAACATTGTCGACGCACTGCGCTCATTAGGGGCGCGGGTCACGGTGCAATCCGTCGATGATAATCTCGCGCTTGACAATTATTCTCACGTTGTACTCGGCCCTGGTCCAGGTAACCCTGAACGCATGCCTTCGTTCAAGGCGATCATCGAAAGCGCCACGCACCTTGGGATCCCGCTCCTCGGCATCTGCCTTGGCCACCAAGCGATTGGCCATCATTTTGGTGCACGCATTAAGAAATTGCCGCTGCCCATGCACGGTAAGCCTCATGACGTGCACCATTTTGCGCGCGGACTTTTTTCGAAGCTTCGGTCGCCCATAACATTTACGCGTTATCATTCACTCGCTATTAGCAATGCGCCACGTGAGTTTGACGTTGATGCGTATACCGAGGATGATAGCATCATGGCAATTCGCCACCACAGGTTACCACTATTCGGTGTACAATTTCATCCTGAATCCTATTTGTCGCAAGGTGGACATATGGTGCTACGCAATTTTCTGGATGTGAAAAAGCGATGAGCATGCTCCTTCTCAACGGTGCTTCTGCATCACTGCACGAACAACAATTCGCTCTGTTTCACGGCGATAGCGTCTTCACGACCCTGCGTTCATATAACGGTGCACCGCTCTTGTGGCGTTTGCATTGGCAGCGCTTTACTCGTCATGCAGACTTTTTTGGTTACGCAGTGCCGTCGGAGGGCGTAATTCTAGAACGCATTCTCCCTCATCTTCACGACGGTGATAAAAAGATCCGCATCATCGCAGGACGCACGCATGATGCCATCACCATCGAGCCGTACACACCGCCACTTCAAGAAATATACCATGGTGTGGCCGTCATGTTGTCATCGTGGCACGTGCACAATGAGCTTGCGCACTACAAGACGGGCAATTCACTGCCGTACTTAATGGCCCATCGCGAGGCCGTGGCTGCCGGTGCCTTTGAAGCGTTGCTCACCAATCACCATGGCTTTGTCGTCGACGGCGCACGCACGAGCATAGTTCATTATGATGGCACGACATTGACAGCTCTCGATGGCGGACTTGATGGCTGCATGCGCGCCTTCGCGATGCGTGTACTCGAGAAGGAAGGCATCGACACGACGACACGCTTGATGAAGCCTCATGAACTCACCGGCCAAGTTTTCATCATGAATAGTCTCATGGGCGTAGTTCCTGTCTTGCCCATTGTTTCACCCACACTGGTAGAACATGTCGTTACTCTATTTCACATGGACGGCATGCTGCACCCGATTTTTCACGACGTGGAAGTTCTATGACCGATTATTTCGCATGGCTGTCACTTTGCTTTATCTTGCTTCTCGCCTCGTTCTCGCTGTTGTTTTTTCGTAAGCGTATCGCGAGCTGGATAGCAACCCATCAGCGCGCAACAACAGCATTCGCTTTGGTGCTCGCTGCCATCATGCTTGCGGTATCGCTCATTCCGATATTGGTGATAGCCTTTCATTCAGCATGAAAGACCACACGGAATATCTACAGCGCTGCGATAAAATTGGGTAGTGCGTCAAAATTGTTGAACCCTAAACTGCGAAATCAAATTCATAGATGGGGTAACGCCCGGTGAAACAAGCGTCGCACATCGGTTGCCGCGCGCGCCCATCTGCAAGTGCTCGATACATGCCATCCACCGATAAAAACGCGAGGCTATCAACCTTTAAAAATGACGTCATATCAAAGAGCGTGGAATGCGCTGCTAGAAGCTCGCTCTTCGTCGGTGTGGCAATACCGTAATGACACGGACTTATCGTCATAGGCGCACTGATGCGCATGTGAATCTCACGAGCCCCCGCATTGCGCAGAATCTCGACGATCTTTTGACTCGTGGTGCCCCGCACGATGCTGTCATCGACAACAACAACGCGTTTGCCCTCAATAACTTCACGCACGGGGCTTAGCTTAAGCCGCACACCGAAATGGCGTATCCTTTCTTCTGGTTCAATGAATGTGCGACCCACGTAGTGATTGCGCACGAGGCCTATGTCGTAAGGAAGCTGCGCTCGGTCGGCATAGCCCATGGCAGCAAGCACACCAGAATCAGGTACCGCGATTACCACATCGGCATCAACTGTCGCCTCTTTCGCAAGCTCCTTGCCGAGATTTTTGCGCGTAACATAAACCGAGCGACCGAAGATGTGGCTGTCGGGACGCGCAAAATAGACGTGCTCAAAAATGCACGGCGAGACTTTTTGCGGATCACGATCGAGCAGATCGAAACTACGAAGGCCTTCCATATCGATGACGACGATCTCACCCGGCTCTATCTCGCGAATAAACTCGGCACCGATCAAGGGAAAGCTGCAGTCTTCTGACGCAAGCACATAGCCTTTATCAAGTTTGCCGAGGAGCAACGGTCTGATGCCATACGGATCGCGCACACCAATGAGTTTGCCCTGCACGATCATGCACAATGAATAGGCACCTTTGACATGCAAGAGCGCATCGCGCACACAGGCGACGAGATCGTTGTGGCGTGAAAGCGCAAAGAGATGGCAGATGACTTCGGTATCTGATTGCGCGTGAAAAATAGCGCCGTCCTGTTCAAGTTTGTCACGCAGTTGTATGGCGTTGATCA
>CAZRSD010000200.1:0-505 GCA_964602645.1 uncultured Myxococcales bacterium | reverse complement strand
TGTAGCGCACGTGGCCAATCGCACAGTTGCCGCGCAAGCCTTCGAGTCGTTCTTCGGTGAACACGTCGGACACTAAACCCATGCCGATGTGTTTCGCGTATGCGCCCTCGTGAAAAGCTACAATGCCTGCCGAGTCTTGACCGCGATGTTGCAGTGCATGAAGCGCCAAATACACCCGATGCGCTGCTTGCGTTTTGCCGTAAATGCCAACGACCCCGCATTGGTCGCGAAACTCATCAAGCTCTTCATGATTAATGGGCAATGAGCTCTCCTATGCCACGTTTAAATTGGTCGAGAAAGTCTTTGGTTTCTTCCTCAAACAAAACTACGCCTTGGTGACGAATAATCATTTTGTTGCCAGAAATTATCCCAAGTTGCGTCATACTCACCCGTTGCGCGCATTCTTCCACCAACTGCGGCAGATCATTTCTTGCGATACTCACAACGACCATGGGCGCATCTTCCGACAACAACCCAAGCGCAATTTCTTTGTTGAGCCATTCGG
>CAZRSD010000199.1:2473-3820 GCA_964602645.1 uncultured Myxococcales bacterium | reverse complement strand
CCGAGAAGCGATACCCAGACACACCACGACTACAGCGACCAGCAGAACGTACTGTGTTGGAAAGCTCTCTTTGATCTCAAAACCATCCACAGCAACAATAACAATGATGAGGAGCGAGCATTTACCTATTTGACAATGTTGAAGTTCTTTTTCGCGTATGCCGTCGTGCCGCCAAAATGGAACAATAGGCCCCATTCTCTGATCAAGAAGATCTTTGCCGCGGTTCATCGCATCACGAGCACGAGTGAAGACTTGAGCGCAAAAGTGGCGAAGTGGGTCCACATCTACGAAGGAGAATTTTCAATCATTCTCGCCGCTCACAACGTCGAAAATCATGATCAACATCTTGAAGTTGCTTACCGTGAATTCCTGCTTGCTGCGGCGGCTCACACCACTCAAGCAACGCATCTTCATATCGCCAAACTCATTTTGGTACATGGCTATCAGCCCTTCGGCATGACTCCTGAAGAAGCCAAAAATTTGGCATACCAACATATCGAAATGGCGCTCGCGAACACCACTGCGACCGCAAAGCCACGCACCACCAATGAAGCACACAACACGAAATCAGCGGTCCACCAAATTGCACAGCCTGCTTACCTCACACAAAAGGCGAAGATCGACGCGATTGTGGCTAGTAGGGCACTATCGTCGCCACAAGCTCTCGTTCTACAGCCCGGTCAAATTCCGCAAAATCCTGCGCGCGAGGAAGCATTCGAAGAGAAAGAGGCTATTGCAGAGCCTGGCATCGGCATTTCCTTCACCGACAAGGATTTTGCCGATCGTGAAGAGCTCATGGCCACTCTGGATAGCGACGAGCAGGATGATCATCATAACGCCGAACGCCAAAACCCGCGGCGAGCCAGGGAACACCATCTCTCGGAAGCAGAACAACGCACCATGGTACTCAATAAACGTCGACAAATGGCCCGCGGGCAAAGCAAATCTCCTTCGGCATTGGCTGTCCATCGGGAACTGGCGGATCCAAGAATCACCTACAACTTCGTTTTAGCGACGCTAAAGGCCAAAGGACATGTGAAGGGCCACGCAAAGCATCTTTCGCTCACCACTGCTGAAGAAATAAGAAGAGCTTATTTTGATCTGCCTCGCGGAGGCGCAAGGCCCTCACCTGAGGATCTTGCCGAGAGATTTGATGTTAAAGTTTTGCAAGTCAAAAGCATCATCAAGAAACCTGTAACTCCAGAAAAACAGCGCGGGCGCCTCGACAAAATCAAAAAGGTTTTTGCAGAATTTGACAAGCTCGACGCCGATGAACAAGACCATGCCGCAACTATTATCGCTGAAAAAACCGGCATCACTTATTCGACGGTTCGCAACATTCTCATC
>CAZRSD010000199.1:0-2463 GCA_964602645.1 uncultured Myxococcales bacterium | reverse complement strand
AGAAGCGCGCTCGCGACGATGAGCAAGGTTGCGAAGACGATAGTTTCACAAGGGACGAATGAAGTAGTTAATCTGGTTTGTGCGAGCAGCACGCGTTGCTCGCACGCCTTATTTTTTGCTTGCCATCTCATGTTCGAGATTTTTAAACTTACGCTTCAGTTCAAAGTCACCGAAGAACACCACTTCTTCAAGCTGGTGCACTTTTTCACGCATGGCCTTGAGCTCGCGCTCAAGCGCTACTACGCGATCATCCGACGAGTTTGCATGCCGCGCGAGCATACGCAATTTATAGGCCTTGAGCGCCAAATTTCCTGCAACGACAACTGAAAGAAAAAACCACAAGCCCATGACTAACCTGAAATATGCATAATGGCTTCTAGGAATATCGCGCCTGGTGCACCGTGACAATTGCCGGCCGCAGCAAATTGATGACCATGCTTTACAGCGTCGTTTTGCTTCGGTAAGCCAAGATACGAGCACATTTCGATCGTTGCTTATACACAAAAGGGCAATATGTCGATAGCATTTTTTGACCTAGATAAGACGCTCCTTGCTGACAACTCGGCGAAACTTTGGCTTAAAACACAATGGAAGTCGCGCGAAATCACTATCGCGCAGATGTTGTTTGCGTCATACTGGCTGGCCAAATACCATTTGGGCTTCACCAAATTAGACGAAGTGATCGAGAAGGGCCTGCTCCTCATCGAAGGTGAAAGCCAGCGCAAAATTCTCGACCAAACAGCAGAATTTTACGACAATGCGATCAAGAATCTCTATCGCCCGGGCGCGCTCGACGCGATCAAGCAACATCGCGCGATGGGCCATATCTTATCGCTGTTGACGTCGAGCTTCGATGAATTGTCGCAAATCGTGCAAAAGGAACTCGCCTTCGAACACCGTTTGTGCACCAAGCTTGAGGTCGACAAAAGCGGCCGTTATACCGGCAAGACGGTCGGTCCGCCGTGTTTTGGCAAAAACAAAGTGCTGTTTGCCACAGAGCTTTGTAACAAACTCGGCGTATCACTGCGCGAATGCACCTTTTACACCGACTCTGCATCTGACATTCCGCTGCTTCACCTCGTGGGACGAGCAGTCGCGGTCAACCCCGATCCCCATTTACGCGCACGCGCTCAGCTCTATAGATGGGAGATTGTTGATTGGGGTGTGCCACCATGGGTGAAGACCAGGAAAAAATAATCGAGTCCTGCCGCAACCAAATCAGTGCGATTGACCAAGAGATCTTTGACCTCGTGAAAAAGCGTGAGCAGCTATCCGTCAAGATAGGTCAAGCGAAACGGGGCTTAAAGATCCCTGATCGAGATTTCAATCGCGAAAAACTTGTCTTTGAGCGTGCTATCGCCATCGCCAAGGAGCTCGACTTGCCGGTCGGCTTCGTAACAACGCTGCAAAAGCTCATCATCGAGGCGTCAGTCTCTCGCCAAGAACAAGATCGCATCAAAGACAATTTCCATGAAGCACCTAAATCGGTTTTGGTCGTCGGTGGCGCTGGTCGCCTTGGTAAATGGTTGTGCCACTTTTTCGCCGATTCGGGGCATCAAATCACCGTTGCTGATTTAGTCAAACCCGATTTTCCGTGTCGCTACGTCGAGAAGATCGATAACACTGCAGGCACTCATGACATCATCGTCGTCGCAACACCCATCCGCGCAAGCCTCGGGGTTCTCGCCCAACTCGAAGAACAGCAAATTTTTTCGCCGGTAATCTTCGATGTCTCGTCGGTAAAATCACCGGTGAAGAGCGCGCTGCTCAGCCTCAAAGCGCGCGGTGCCAAAGTCACGTCGCTGCACCCGATGTTTGGGCCCTCGGTTGAGCTCTTGTTTGGTAAACACATCATTCGCACGAGCCTTGGTGTTGCCGACGCCGATCGAGAAGTGAGCGAGATCTTTCGCGCAACATCGCTCGAAGTCGTCGACATGAGTTTTGAGGAGCACGATGCGATCATCGCGATGCTCTTGTCGCTTTCGCACATGATCAATCTCATCTTTGTGCGCGCACTGTCGCAAAGCGGTTTTTCGATAGATATGCTCGAGCGCTTTTCCTCGCCGACATTCTCGAATTTGCTCGCCGTTGCCAAAAAAGTCTATTCAGAAAATCCCCATCTTTATTTTGAAATCCAAGCGCTCAATCCGTTTACGAAACAAGCGCTCGGCCTTTTAACCAATGCGCTTGCCGATTTAAATTCCGTAATCGACAATTGTAACGAAGAGGACTTTGTCCATATCATGGCCAATGGAAGCCGCTATTTGCAAGGTCGCGCATGAGCGAAAAAATCCATCGGTATCAAGAGCAATCGGGGCTGCGCTCCATGCTTGCGCGCTTAGAACATCGCGGTATCGATTTATTGAATCAAAAACCAGGTGCCGCCTCATGAAGCTTATAACCGTTATTCATGGACCCAACCTCAATCTCCTCGGTACGCGGGAGACACACCACTACGGCACG
>CAZRSD010000198.1:0-3826 GCA_964602645.1 uncultured Myxococcales bacterium | reverse complement strand
CCCCGGACAGACCAAGATTCTTCAACTTATTTCGGAATTTTGTCCTGTAGCCTGCGTGCCCTCGACAATGTATTTGTTGAACGGCTGTGGCGCAGCGTCAAATACGAGGAGGTGTACATAAAAAATTATCAGAATGTTTCAGATGCCTATTGCAATTTGCAAGAGTACTTTCAATATTACAATACACAACGGCTTCATCAAGCCTTGGACTATAAAGCACCTGTTGAGGTGTATCGAGCGTAACAAAAATCGCTCGAAAACTGTCTAGCCAATTGGGTCCACCTCACAGTTCTACATAAAAAATCAACAATAGCTTGATGGTCATGGCGACGAAGAATCAGGTTCGTTTTAGTCCCGGCTTTAGCAGGTCATTCGCAAACAATTAGCTGGCAGCCCTTGAGGCTGCTCCAAACCGCCAAGCTCCCCGCTCTGCGGGGACGTTATGACTTGCGATATCCGCCGCCATTTGCATATTCAGGCTGCTGACGATAATTGATGAGAAGAGACGCGACAGTCGGATCAAGTACTATCGTACCATCGCGATTCACCGTAAAACCCGGAATGGGGCGACCACTGTTTTGGCGACGAAGATCGTGCTCTGAAGCCTTCCTCTGGAAATACCAACTTGATCGAGATAATCCAACCATACTGCTCACTTTGGCCACCGTATATCCCTCCGCTACAAACTGCGCGCAGATTGCACTTCGGTCAGCCAAAGTTGGTTCGTTTTTTTTAATAGCTCCTTTAGGATGCGGTTCTCGAGCTCGGCTTCTTTTAGACGAGCTTCGAGATTTTTGAGCTCGCGCTTTTGTGTCTTCGCTGGAGCTTTGCGTTCCGAACCAACCCACGATACCACTGTCTGATAAGTAATGCCGTGAGTCCTCGCTACGAGCGCCATGTTGCCTGTATCTTTGACCTCTTTAAGAATCTGTTCACGTAGCTCCTTGGAATACCTCTTCACTTCGACAGTCATCCTTTTTGCCCATTCCTATATCACGATCTATGAGACTTGACTGTCCAGGGAATATCAGGGGCCGGAAAGGTCGCTCAGCTCAAATTGTGAAAGCATAGCCAAGCCTATATCCTTTATGTGCAAAGCACAAGCTCGAGTGCTTGCACCTGATAGGGCAAGAGCATGGCACAGATTCCTTGATTAAGGAGTTCTTGTGCTGACTTAGGGGTTCCCCACAAACATGATGATGGATTGTTGCTCATGAGATCTCGTACCTGAAAGCGGACGTTTTGGTTATTGCGTGCGGCACTCTTGATGTAATGTTTGGTTTTGTCATCAAGCTCAAAAAAACCGCCATTATTGTGTTGGTTGCTCAGGTTACTGAAAACAATCACGGGCAATGCTGCATCATCATAGGAATGGCGAGAGAAGGCTACCACAGGCAAGCGAGGTTCTTTGCCATAGAGGCGATAACTCATGCCTGACTTCAGTGCCGGGTGTGAGATCTTTAGTTTTCCTGCTCGTGATGCGTAGGTGGCAAGTTCCAAATTTGCCGGCGCAAGGTTATGGTTTTTGGCCTGGTTAAGCACGGGGATGCCACCGTAGGCCAAAAAGTGCATCTTCTCTGCCTCACCATATTCATCGCCCATGAGCATGGAAAATGACTTTCCATACAGCAGCATGGTGCAGATATAGCGGCCATAGGCCATCATGTTATTGCCAAATGCATGAATGGCTCTGTGCTCATCGTGATTACCCGTTTGCACCAGCTCTTGAAAGTAAGGATTTTCGACAATTGCGAAGAAGGCTGAAACGTCTTCGCTATTCATAGCATGCTGAATTTGCTCATACCATTTTGACTGAACAATATCTGAGACCTGAGCGGTGAAGCTTTTTCGATCATGATCTTCTGCCATGATGAATATGGGGCGAGACTGCCCATCATGCTCATCGACATCACCCTGCAATTTGGTCAGTGTTTCAAAGAAAAATTGATCAGGCATGCCGGTTGTGTGATCAATGCGAAAACCATCGACGCCCAACCATGTCACCGCATGAAACATGATGCGGCCCAGGTAATCAAGTACTCGTTGGTTTTCTTCAGTGCTTGCATGATGAATGCCGTGTGCGGCAAAGGCGCCATGATTGAGCTTTTTGGTGTCAGCCCAGTCGCCATACCAGGTATCGTGCATGGTTTCAGAGACATTGTTGGCGCCATGTGGGTCATATGAACCGTGTTTAACGGCGGCATACATCTGAGGATTAATATATTCGGCATAATGAGGCATAGATTTTAGATTTTCCTGAGCTTTTTCTGCCTCCATGTCTCCCATCATGCGTGAATAGTCATTGCGAACCACTCTAGTATGGCCTTCTTTATCGTTGATGAGGTCACGAAAAATATAGTTATGACCAACGTGATTAGGGGCAATGCAGAAGAAGACCTTTATCCCCATGTTATGCGCTCTCTTGATAAGATTTTTCATGGCCTGATTGGCAAGCTCATGTTGCCTATCAATATCATTTCCAGGCACTTTCATAGCCGCTCGAGAAAGGCGCGGGTCAATAGAAAAATAATCAGTCACGGCATAAGGGCTGCCTGCAGTATCGCTTTTATGTCTTTTATCCCAAGGGTCTGCTCGAAAGGGGCATTGGATCCATACCGCATTAACGCCTTGCGCTTGAAGACTATAAAGGTTGTAGTTGCCATAAGTGTCTTCGAGCATATCTTCTATAGTTGAAAATGCATTGTTACCACATGGTGCATTGGCTTTGCCAATATTGACCTCGCGAATATTGAGGCTATCCCAAGCAGCCACTTTAGGCCTGACAACCAGGTCCTTTGTGCCAAACTGATTGATGTACTGCCAACTTGAACCATTGTCGTCGGAGAGCATGGCGGTGACTTTATAGGTGCCCAGCCGCTCTATGGGGGCATGAGCTTTAAAGGCTCTTTGATGCTGTTTGTTTGATGAAACCTCTTCCATGGGAATTTCATGAAATGTTTGAGGGCTCTTGTTGTTGCCCATATTGGTCCATAGTTTGGCCAACAGCTTGGCATTGTTGGGGCTTTCAAATGCATCTATCTCAACATTTAGGTCAAACTCAACCCGGTCGCCTGGTTTAAAATTATTCACCTCTATTTTTCCTGCGCCGTTTTGCTTGGGTGAGAAAAAATCAATATGTTTGACGTTAATCTTCATGAGCTTCTCTTCTGTGTTGATTAATTTTTGGTATGATGATTGATAGTGTGACCTTGCACATTTTGGTCATTGAAGAATGCATTATGGCATGGCTTTAAACGAGCTACGCCCAAATGTTGTGGATGAGAGACCCAGCGTCCTAACCTTGTGTTGACAAAAAAATCACATAAGGGAAAGCCGCCATGCTCAAACTATTAACAGACCAAAACAGCCGTGAAGACGATCTTGTTTCCTTGAGCCTCGACGAGATTGCGAGGCTTGGCGCAGAGAAGCTTTTGACACAGGCGCTAGCTCTCGAAGTAAAGGAGTATATAGAGCGAAGCAGTGCATTTCGTGATGGCGATGGTTTTCGCCAAGTTGTACGCAACGGCCACGCCAAAGAGCGCAAGATTACGACAGGTTCAGGCACGATCGCAATCAGAGCTCCGCGGGTAAAGGACCGCCGTGTTGGCCACAGCTTCTATTCAAGCAAGGATATTGCCACCCTACTTGAGGAGGTCGGCCAACGTAGAGTCGATATTGCCCGTACTCTATCTTAAAGGATTATCGGGTAATAGAGCCACTGCAGAAGTCTGAATTTGGAAATTGGCGACGATCCTCGTGATGAGTCCAGCTGCCAGGCTACAGGACAAAAATATCTTCCAGCCTAAATAGGGCTTTTCTGTAGCGT
>CAZRSD010000197.1:0-3826 GCA_964602645.1 uncultured Myxococcales bacterium | reverse complement strand
GCGCCGTGGGCATGATGTCGAAGCGGGTAGAGGAGCATTGTTGCGAGCAACGATATGAGAGTCGACCAACAAAGGTAGTTTATGATCATGCACGCTACCCACGAAGCTCGGTTAGTTCATCGACGTGAAGGGTCGAACGACGCTTTATCATGAGCATCGCGATGCTTTGCAAGAATATCAAAATTCCTAGGAGCAAGAAGATCACCAAATAGATGGCAAATGACTGGGTATCCTCGATGGATGCACAATTGCTCAGCAAGGCATTGGCGCCAAGCACCACTTGCAAAAGCGAGACCGCAATGTTGAGAAAATTGCGGCGCAATAGGATGCCGACCGTGCCACAAAAGATAACAAAGAGGAAAATGCTTTCTGTGCTCATGAGTGGTCCCCTGATTTTGGATTCTTGAAATCAAAAATGATCAATGACGACGCCAAAATCGCAAAGAGTGCGAAGCCAGCAATGAGTATTGAGAGGCCATCGTAATTAAGATTAAGAAAATAGAGGCGCTCTTTGAATTCCGTCGCTGAAAACAGATCTTTTATGTGATACCAAAAAATAAAAAACAGTATAAAAGAAATTATAATATTTAGTTTTGGTGGCTTAGTCGATGTCTTCTTAAAAGATATTTCAAAATAGAAGTTGCTGCCAATAATAATAAGGCAAAAAAAGCTTAACAAGATCGATGCGCCAAAAATGGTCGACGTGATGCCGTGGGAGATGCCGATGTAGACGTCGATCAAAATTGCCTCAAGTAGCAGAATGATAGCACTTCTGCTTGGCTGGCTGCTAGCGAGCGAAATGAGGGCGAGGATGGCGATTATTGGGAGAACTAGACCAATATTGCTTTCTAAAAGTGACATAGAGCTACCCTTGCAACCGTTCAATTTTATCTTAATGGCTTTTGGATTAGCCAAAAAGAGGCGAGGAGAATTATGAAAATATGCAGTGGTCAAAAAGCCGTCTTTCAAAAAACCGATCCGAGTTTTATGGTTGGCCTGCTAATCGAAATAAGGGCCCATTATGGCATTTACAAAATCAGACTTACTCCACGTGGCACGGCTTGCTCGGCTTTCTCTGAATCCCGACGAAGCAGATAAACTTGGTGATGACCTTGCACGAATCGTGCAATTCGTTGAGCAGCTTAAAGAAGTAAATGTCGAAGGTATAGAACCCATGGCTCACGCGGGCGATCGTGTCTTGCCCTTTCGCGACGATGCCGCGCACAAGACGCTTGGTAGAGAATGTCTAAAGTCATCCGCGGGCTTTGAGGATGGGCTAATTCGTGTTCCAAAAATCATTGAATAGCTGAGCGAGGCGATTATGTCGGTAGAAATTCTTTGTGATGATGTGGTTGCTGTTGCCAAAAAACTTGAAGCGGGAGCTGTTTCTAGCGAACAACTCACTCAATTGTGCCTTGAGCAAATCGAAAAATACGACGACAACATTGGCGCGATGCTCTGGGTTGATAACAAGCGCGCACTGAGCGACGCGCGAGCGTCGGATGAACGTCGCCGCAACAAGCAAAGCCTTGGGCTGCTCGATGGCATTCCGGTGGCCATTAAAGACATGATCTTGACCGAAGGCTTGCCGGCTACCGCAGCAAGCAAGATCCTCGAGGGTTTTGTCCCGCCGTATGAAGCTTTCGTCATTACTAAACTGCGTGAACGCGGTGCCGTTATTATCGGCAAAACTAATCAGGATGAATTTGCCATGGGTTCCTCGACGGAAACCTCTGCGTACAAGCTGACGCGCAATCCGTGGAATTTAGAATGTACGCCGGGTGGATCGTCGGGCGGCAGTGCGGCTGCAGTAAGCGCCGGCATGGCGATAGCAAGTTTGGGTACCGACACTGGTGGATCGATCAGGCAGCCCGCATCGTATTGTGGCCTGGTGGGACTAAAGCCGAGCTATGGCCGCGTTTCGCGCTTTGGCGTGATCGCGTTTGCCAGTTCGCTCGATCAAGTTGGGCCGTTTACCAAATCCGTGCGAGATGCGGCGCTCATGCTAGAAGCGATAGGCGGCCACGATCCAAACGACTCGACCTCGCATGAATCGCCGCTGCCAAATTATTTGCAAAATATTAACAAGGACGTGAAGGGCAAAAAAATTGGCGTGCCGAAGGAGTTTTTTGCCGAAGGGCTCCATGACTCGGTGCGAAAGCCGATCGAGGCTATTCTCGGGTCGCTCAAGCATGCCGGCGCCGAATTGGTTGAGATTTCTTTGCCGCATACCAAGTATGCCGTTGCTACGTATTATATCATCGCAACGGCCGAAGCGTCGTCGAACCTTTCGCGTTATGATGGCGTTCGGTATGGGCCTCGTCGCCATGACAATAAAGACCTGCTCTCACTCTACGAGCATACGCGCGGCGAATTGTTTGGTACCGAAGTCAAGCGACGCATCATGCTCGGCACGTATGTCTTGAGCGCCGGTTATTACGATGCTTACTATGTGCGCGCACAAAAAGTCCGTCGTCTTTTTGCCAATGATTTTGTGGCGGCGTTTGAAAAAGTCGATGTGATTTTGTCGCCAACGGCACCAACCACCGCATTTAGGATTCATGAAAAAGTTACCGATCCATTGGCGATGTATCTCAATGACATCTACACCATCAGCGTTAATCTCGCTGGCATTTGCGCGATGTCATTGCCGGTTGGTCTTGACGACAACGGCCTGCCGATCGGTTTGCAGTTGATGGCTAAAGAGTTCAATGAGCAAAATCTCTTCGATATTGGCTCAGCAGTTGAAGCACTGGTCAAATTCAACCCCAATCCGCCGATGTTGCAAAGGCGATAAATAGATCCATTGGCATTAGTGTTCGATTCGAAGAGTCCCCTACTGAGGAGTTGCGGTAAACATGGTTGAACATCACTGCATTTTTTGCGCCATCGTTGAAAAAGCATTGCCGGCGAAGATAATTTTGGAAAATGAAACCGTGCTTGCATTTCAAGATATTCACCCAGCGGCCCCACATCACATTTTGGTGATTCCTAAAATTCATATAGCGTCGATCAGTGAGCTTAATGAGAGCACCGCATCCATCATGGGTGGCATCGCACTTATGGCGAAAGCATTGGCCGAAAAATTTAATCTGACTGATGGGGGCTACCGTGTCGTGCTCAACACGGGCCGTGGTGCTGGGCAAACTGTTTTTCACCTTCACGCGCATGTGCTTTCGGGTCGAGATTTTTCCTGGCCACCGGGGTGAATGAAAATCTTTTCGGTTTCATGCTAGACTTCTCTATAAATTCATGAGGAGTCTTCGATGGACAAAGAGCAGATTCGTGATTATGAGCTCGACATTATCGTTAGAGCATGGCGTGACGAGAAATTCAGAAAGAGTCTTCTGAGCGATCCCAAAAAAGCGATTGAGCAAGAGTTCGATATCGCCGTTCCTCCCGACGTATCCATCAGCGTCCATGAAGAGAGTGACAACGCGATTCACCTTATCGTTCCCGCGATTCCTTCAAATTTCGAAGCCGGTGAGCTGTCTGACGACGAGCTGCGCGAAGTCATCGGCGGCGTCATAGCAACAGGTCATCTATCTGCGTTTCCGAGTTCTAAAGAGCGCGCAAAACTTCGTTCGTTGCAGAAAGAAAACGATCAGCTCCGGAAAATGATCGAAAAACTTAACGGAGATTTATCAACACTTGAAGCGCAACTTCTGAAATCATAGGTCGCGTGAATTATTTTCGAGGGCAGGGAAACATGGGGCAAGAGCATTCGGCGACGCGTCGCGATTTTGTCAATCTTTCGAAGGCGATCTTAATTGAGCATGCCATTAAGAATGAAGAAGGTGTGTTGAGCGATACGGGCGCGCTCATT
>CAZRSD010000196.1:0-3829 GCA_964602645.1 uncultured Myxococcales bacterium | reverse complement strand
CAATTTTTAGAATCGCTTCACGATCGTTGAACATGTAAAATACCGGCGAGAGCGAGCCGATATCTTGCGCAAACGTGCCGTACCACACGAGGTGGCTTGAGATGCGAAAGAGTTCGCACAACATCACGCGGATCATCTGCGCGCGCGGCGGCACGATAATACCGGCGAGCTGCTCTACCGCCATGAGGTACGCGAGATTGTTCATCACGCCACCGAGATAATCGATGCGATCGGTGTATGGAATAAAACTATGCCACGTTTGCCGCTCGCCCATTTTCTCAGCGCCACGATGGTGAAAACCGATATCAAGCACGGAGTCGACGATGAGCTCGCCATCGAGTTTAAGAATCACGCGCAAGACACCGTGCGTGCCTGGATGCTGCGGGCCTAAATTGAGAAAGAGAAATTCTTCGGAACCATTTTGCGCACTCATGCCCCATTCTTCAGGGCGAAACTGCAACAAGTCTTGTTCGGCTTGTTCTTTTTCCCACGACAATTGATACGGGCCAATTTCCGTTGCGCGCGCTGGATGCTCCTTGCGCAGCGGATGGCCGTGCCACGATTGCGGCATCAAGATGCGCCGCAAACACGGATGGCCGTCGAAGCGCACGCCAAACATGTCGAAGACCTCGCGTTCGTACCAGTTAGCGTTTTTAAAAATCGATGTCGACGAGGTGACGGCGAGATTTGCATCGCTCAGTGGAACTTTGACGCGAACATCACCGTTGCGACCGTACGACATCAAATGATAGACAACGGAAAAATCGGCGCTTGGCTGCCCAACGCGGTTGGTGCGCGCGCGCTCATCGATGGCGGTTAAATCATAGAGCGTCGCGTATGGATCCGCGATGCCTTGTTTAAGATGATCGAGGATTTTTAAATTGGCTTGTGGCTTGATCCAAATTGTAGGAATACCGTCGCTGGTTGCTTGCTCGGCTAAAATGTCGTCGCCAAATAAGAGGCGGATGTCCTCAATAATCCCAACAGCCATAGAATGCTCACATACGATGAGGTTCGGGAAGGGTTGTGCTCTTTTGCCGTTCTTCCCGTTTAATATCGCGTAACGAGACGAGATTCGGTTTCATCACCTCCTGAGATCCAAAAGCCCATGATATCGGTCGACGTTCTCGACCGATCGATTCTCTAAGAAGGAGCAAGCCTTCCATAAAAGCCTCAGGACGCGGTGGGCATCCGGGCACATAGAGATCAACGGGCAAAATTTTGTCGACGCCTTGCACGACGCTATAAATGTCATACATGCCGCCTGAGTTGGCACAAGATCCCATGGAAATAACCCACTTCGGTTCCATCATCTGGCCATAGAGTCGTTTCACGATCGGCGCCATTTTCATGAAGACCGTGCCGGCCACCACCATCACATCGGCTTCACGCGGTGTACCGCGGATAACTTCAGAGCCAAAGCGCGCGACGTCGTATTTGCTCGTGAGGCTCGTCGCCATTTCCACGTAGCAACAGCTCAAACCGAAATTAAACGGCCATACCGAATTTTTTCTGCCCCACGCGACCAAGCGGTCGAGCGTCGACAAAAAAAAATGATTGTGATTCGCCGCATCTAAATGCGAGCTTACCCACTCCGCCGGGGTTTTTACCGATGCCGCACTCATGGTGCTTTCTCCTCGCTATCCGAGGACAGCGAAAAAAATTTGAAGATACCCATGTGTAATGCATAGGCCAAAGCTAACAAGAGCATCACCACAAAGAAAACAACTTGAAAAAAGCCAGTCCACCCAAGAACACGTACAGAGCTTGCCCACACGTAAAGAAATACCGACTCAAGATCGAAAATAACGAAGGTAATGGCAACGAGAAAATAGTGAACAAAGAAACGAGAAGGCAAGGGGTTTAATGCTTTTACCCCTGACTCGTACGGAAAATACCGGCTTTGATCCGTGCCGCGCGAGCCTAAAAAATAGGACGACAACATCACCGCAACAACGATCACTACGCCAATCACGTAAATGGCCACTGCCATAAGAGCTCCTCACTTTTTGAAGCTACGCTGAAATTCACTCTTAGATCCCCATGAAACAAATTGGAACCATTACTTATTAAGTTCTCTCGTGCGGCGTTGTTATGCGGAGTTTACCCGACGATACTGATACCATTAGCGATATACTTGCTGAAAAGCAGCGCATGCCTTGTCACATAGTGGACAATGCGCTTTGCCCTGAGCACAGGTTGCGCATAAGACGATGTGCCGGCATGCGGGTGACAACATGCATGCGTCTTCAAGGCAGTTCATGCATGTATCAAATATCTCGTCCAGCGATTCGTAATCGGCAACATCTGATCGGCATAATGCGCACTTGGTGGGAAGCTTTTCTTCTGTGCTAAGTTTGGCAACACACGTTTTGCAGTAGAGCAAATGATGGCAGTCTCTCGCCATTACGAGGGGTTTGTTGTCCCAACAGGCAACGCATGACTCAGCGCTATCTTCATGTTTGGATGACGCACGTTTGATTGCGGCGATACATGTTGATCGGAATTTCTTGCCCTTATATCTTCTGAACTCACCCATACTCGCGATCGCCCGCATCGTTTCTTCTTGCCACTCTATTTGTTGCACAGCTTGCTCCATGGCCTTGAGCTGGCGTATGCGATTTATAATATGAAGATAGTGATCGGTTTCGATCTTATGATTAAGCCACAGACACGCATTACAGCCTAAGCTGTCAATGAGATGAATTTTGTAGATCGTGATGGCATTTAGAATTCCTTCTTGAGTCTCTGTGAGGTGCGGCGGCTCTTCCGCCATGGCATCGAGCCTAAAGGATATCATTGTGAAAATTATTGCGGTGCATACGCGAAGATACATGAGCCTACCTGTTCCGATAGTATTCATTACCGACAGCAAGCCGTGGCGACAAGCAAGGTTGAAACTGCACGCTTCGCTAAGTTATTCCTGAGGCCATTAATACTCAAGCAGCGAATGAAAAAGGCCCTCAGGCTCAAGGCCTATCGATATCTCATGCGAAATTGTGCCGCTCTTGAGATTGATGACCGATATCTTCGCACCCTCCTCGTTCGCAACCACAATTTCTTTGCACGACGGCAATAGCGTCAATTGTTCTGGCGACGGGCCCGCATCTATAGTCCGCGTAATTTTGAGCGTTGCCACATGGTGTTGCCATTTTCATTAGACACAAAAATTGTTTTGGCGCTGAACGCTAACGATATTATTGGGCATTTACAAAAGCGTCATCAGCAAATACTGAACTAGTCAATAAATAACCGCCACGGATAGACTATAATGAAATTCAAACAATTAGATCCTAACCCCATTCGTCTCACGTTCTTCGCATGGGCATTTTTGTTGGCCGCAACCCCCTCGGCTGTCGCCATGGATTCTCAGAAACCGGCAATTCAGCCGCGCAATGAAGAAAAAGTTGGCATCTTTGTGTTTTCAGCCGAAGAATTTGCTGAAAGCAAAGATGAATTTAGCGACGCCATTGCAAATAATGGCGTGGATAAGACTGCCATCAAGAGCTATGTTGAAAGCAATACCTTTGGCTTTCAAGACTTTAGTCGCGAGGTCATTGCGCAATCTGGGGATTTAACCAAAATCATGGTGATTTTTCATTTTCACGGGGCCAACGCGGGCGGATGCAAAGGGTGTGATGCTTCACCAATGTGCCTGCAGGGGAATCTCTGCGCGAAACATGATCGGTATATCAGTGCCCAACAGATTGTCGACGATTTTCTCGTGCCACTCGCAGGAAAAGAAGTCGCTCTATTTTTCCAATCATGTTTTTCAGCAGGCTACAGGACAAAATTCCGAAATAAGTTGAAGAATCTTGGTCTGTCCGGG
>CAZRSD010000195.1:0-3874 GCA_964602645.1 uncultured Myxococcales bacterium | reverse complement strand
GGCTATCATGTCATCGTCATCAACATCGAAGAAGAACGGCATGCTGACGTTCACTTGATAGACATCACCCTCGCGAATGCGGGTCTTCACCGCCTTCACCATACCGGCAAAATCTTCTGCTGACATCGATGGACGAAAAGCTCGTGCCTGAGGCAACGCATGGGGAAGGGGCTTCTCGTCGATATTACCGAGAGCGGTGTGGTGAATGACCGTGCCATCGTCGATAACGAGACCTTCTCGAAAACGCTGAAAATACGCGTCGGGGAATTCGCGGGGTGCGCTCGTACAGGCTTTGCCGAAAAAGCGCGCGAACTCGTAGGAAAAATACCCAAGCCACGCGGGAAAAAAGCTTTCGCGCGGCGCAAGCTTTAGCTTGTGAAAAATATCACGCGCCTCACCGATAGCATTACCGTCGTGAAATAATGTACTGTCTTTGACAAGCAGCGTTTCAACTGGCTTGATACCACAAATGATGAGCGGCGTTCGCTTTTTCGGATGGGTAAACTCGAGGAGCGCAGGCCGTAATCCCTGCGCGCGTGCCACACGAAAATAATCTAGTACATCTAACAAAACAGGACGCGCACAACTCGCCATGGTGCATCACCTAACGTTGCTCAAGCCGCAGCCGTTGCCACTGCCTGCAGCTTAGCGCGTCGTTCAAAACGATACGCTCCATAAAACGCGATGGCGTTCGCTATCATACTCGGAATCAAGCTTGAAATGCCGAGATGAGGTTCAATTGCAACATGCCAAATTAAGAAAGTAACCACGCCGCTGACGGCGCCTGCGTAAAAACATCGGCGATTCGCTTCATAACCCAATAGTCCAGCATAAAGTGGCACAACAATGATCGGTCCCCAGAAATTGAGCGAAAAGAGAATGATGC
Organism: uncultured Myxococcales bacterium; assembly: GCA_964602645.1. Classification (GTDB taxonomy): domain Bacteria; phylum Myxococcota; class UBA727; order UBA727; family JABDBI01. Next base: position 2,988 of record CAZRSD010000195.1, on the reverse strand, counting down.
TCATGATGCTCGAGAAGCTGAGCGCAATGACCGTCGCTAAACAGCCAAGCACGAACGTTGTCATCTGCATCAATCGAAGTTCATTGCGGTCAGACATGCCTGGTTTGAAAATTGGCTTGATGGCGTCGTGAACAAGAGAAATGCCGGCGGCATTCAAATATGAATCGGCGGTCGACATTACGATGGAGAGGAGTCCGATGACGGCGATACCTTTAAGACCAGTGGGCAAGATGTCGTTGATGAGATGCGGAAAAGCAAAATTCGGTTCCACATGTTGATAAGCGCTTGCCGCGAGCAGGCCAATAATGCCGATCACAATATACAGTGGCACTTCAACGAGTGCGCCAATTCGCAGCATTCGTTTTATTTGATTGAGATTTTTTGCCATCAAAAGACGTTGCATCGTCGGAGGATCTAAAAATGGTATGGTGAAGCCTAAGAAGATGAAGAAGTAATTAATGATTTGCCCAACACCGCTCGGCATCACTAAGAGTTGCGCAGGAATTTTGTCTATGAGACCTTGATAGCCTCCGATGAAATTAAGGCCCACATTACAAACCATGGGAATAGCGACGATCAGCACAGCGAATTGCAGCACGTCGGTTATAGTAACCGCCTTAATGCCGCCGATGGACGAATAGATGATGACAATGCCACAGCCACACAGTACGCCGATGATATAAGGCACATCCAAGAAATAGTGGGCGATAAATCCAATCGCGCTCACCTGTCCGCCTACGGCTGCTGCGCAATACATGGCACCGCACATGCCTGTTAAAGCTCGTGCCCATTTGCCGTAGAAGTTTCCCATCATCTCACCGACAGAAATGCTCGATTCAAAGCACTCTATCCTTTTCACCAGGAACTGCGCGGCGAGCCAAAGATTCACCGGATTTCCGAGCGCAATGAAAAGATAGACGATGCCATAGGTGAATATCGCCGTCGTGATACCAAAGGTCGACCCACCACCAAAGCCGGTTGCCGTCATCGTGGCGACGAGGATAGGCAATGAATATCTTCGCTCAGCAATAGCATATTCAGTAACATTTTTGATGTTGAAGCCCTTGTACAAGCCAAGGATGAGCACGGTGATGAAATAGGCAACGATAATTATACTGTCGATCATGAATGCATTTTGACTCGCCAGTTCGATTTTTGAAGGTGGGTGGGGAATTTATATAGAAGGAGGTTTCTGAGTTTCTCGTCACAACTTCCTGGATTGCCAAGCGCGACGGGCTCGCAAACGCGATACATGAGGCAGTTGCGGTAGGCATTGCACCACTCCGCTCGTCGACAAAAAAGCAAAAAAACGAGTTCCGAAGAACTCGTTTTCATCAACCAGATACAAATAGCTTACGGCTTCGCTTGGTATTCGCACTTTTGGTCGTTACCAGCTGCAGTTGCAGCGGTCCATTTGCATTCGTGCGAAGCTGCGTTGCTCAAAGCTTTAGATGCTGTTTCGCAAGTAGATTGATCTTTTTTAGCGGCGGTGCAAGCAGCTTTACCGGTAGCATCATGATCCACTTTAACTTTGCAGTCGCCTTTGGTTGCGTCGCTAGGATTTTTGATCCATTCGCAGTTACCTTTGTCATCTTTTTCTTTGTCAAAGAAATCTGCTTTGCAATCTGCCTCTTTCTTAGCTTCTGTGCATTTGGTTGGTTTGCCACAGCCAGCTGCGAAGGTCATAGCGAAGAGTGCTACTGTGACAAGCGAAACGATCTTTTTCATTGTTAACTCCTATTTCAAAGCCTTAAAAGCTCTAGTCTGTTTTCGCATATTCCGCGAAAAGAACCAGCGGGCCTTTTTAGCATACTGGCCCGCCATTTCAGACCGAGAATATTGTTTAGTAGCATCTTGTCAACCGGTGGTCAGCAGAAAATATGCGAGGTTATTCAAATTTTCGAAACTTATCAAGGCATAGGACCTGAGCGCCAATCACTGATCGGTATTTCTTCGCACGTCGTAATCACGATGGTTTTTTTACGCCCGAGGATAACCTATCGTTATTGCAAAGATTTGCAAGTCTTTATAAGGGCATGGTGTTTGCGAGGGTGCGCATCGTGTCTCGTGAACATAACAAAATAGAGGATGGTTATGTCGTTTGCCCCTCAACATATTTTAGTGCCGGTTGCGATTGAACCTGATGACGACTTCGGTTTAGCTGAGGTTGCGGTTTTTGCAGCCTGCGATATCGCCGAGAAGTGGCATGCGAAAATCACGCTCCTTCACCTCGCGTCCCCCGTGAAACCTGGTGGACCAACCGGCTTTGTCGTTACTGGTCAAGTTCTTGAATCGTTGATGAATGTTCTGCGCGCGCGCTTCGATTTCGGTCGACTGAAATTAAAGGAATTGCAGCAGGCCGCACTCGCACGGGGTATCGCGATCGAGGGACGTGTGATCGATAGCGTTGACAGTACCGCGACGGTCATCGTTGAAAGTGCAGCTGAGCTTGGCGTTGATCTCGTCGTCATCAGCTCGCACGGACGAAGTGGTCTTTCGCGAGTTCTCTTTGGTTCCGTCGCTGCGAAGGTTGCTGAGAAAGTCAGTGCACCAGTGTTAATTCTTCATCCATCCATTCCACGAAGGCTTTGAAAAAATGAGTACAGCCTTTTATTTTTCTTTGCTCTCGGTTTTTTCCACGTGGCTGCTGCTTATCATCGGTGGCTTAGTCAATCCAATGGGTGCTTCCATGGCATGCCCCGATTGGTATTTTTTTCCAACGTGCAATGGCGAGTTACTGCCTGACATGGTGGGCGGTGTTCTGTATGAGCACGGCCATCGCCTCGTCGCGACGTTGGTAGGCATTTTTACTTTGGTTTTGACGTTTTTGTGTTGGCGTTCAAGTGCGGTTGATCGTCTAACGAAGCGACTTTCACTTTTTGCGCTCTTGCTGGTTATCGTGCAGGGCACTCTTGGAGGTATAACCGTGTTGCTTAATCTTTCTGCTGTGGTGTCCACCTTGCATTTAACGTGTGCGATGGTGTTTTT
>CAZRSD010000194.1:0-3914 GCA_964602645.1 uncultured Myxococcales bacterium | reverse complement strand
TTGATAACCGAGATGACAACTTCTTTGATCGGCAGGAAGAAATAGATCAAAACGCCTAAAAGCGTGCCAAGCTGCACGAGGACATCAAATATGAATGCCTCTTGCGGCGCAAATTGCCATCCCATGATTTTTGGCACGAGAACCAAGTGCGCGCTCGATGACACCGGCAAATATTCGGTTAGTCCCTGCACGGCACCCAAAATTATTGCCTGTACATTAGTCATAGTAATCCTGAATCTCATTCATCGTTACGTCTTACCAAGCCAAAGCCTTTTGCAAAAGCATCATCAAAACTTTGATCACAAAACGCCACAATCTTAAAAGCGCTCATGCAACGATACGACAAGGCCTAGGGCGTTGGCTTCTCACGTTCCACCATCACTTGATCCTTGAGACCATCGACAAAGCGATTCGCGAGCACCGTGGCGTGACTTTTGCGCGCGGCGCAGATTTCGATCTGTTGGATCACTTCAGCCAAATTCCGCGGTCCACCCTGGTATTCACTGATAAAAGGCGAAAAGAACTGTTTAACGTCGTTCGCGGCCGACACTTCACACAAGCCCTCAGCGAGATAGGGCAAATTTGAGATTTGTTGCTTTGATAGTGCCTTCTTGAACTGCGACAAATTCGACTTAAGAAATTGCCACGTTTCAGGCTGATTGCGTGGATTTTGCAAGTGATCGTAGAACAAGCGAAGTTGTTCATTACGTCGAAGATTGTCGTTAAACACATAAGAGCGCACGCGTTGCGCCTCTTTGCCTTCACGGCTGTGCGCCAAGCCATAGAGCAAATGGCCTCGGGTTACCGTATCGGTTATCGTCGACAAGCTTGCGGCGATCTTTTCAAGTTCTTCATCGGTTTCAAACTGCATGCTCACCGCAACGGCATCACTCAAAAGATCTTCGTCGCTGGTATCGAGCGCTGTCGTGTCTTCTGACAGTCCTTGAGCTGCTCTACGCAAATAAGCACTGCCAAGGAGCGACATTTCGAGTCGCACTTCTTTATCTTTGACGACGTTCGCCAAGAAGTTCGCCAGATCTCTTTTGAGCGTAACCTGATCGGTGGAGAGATCGGCAGTCTTGCTGAGACGGCCATAGATATCTTTAAGCGCCTTGTGGCTATACACAATGACGTGCTCTTGGTTTTCCGGGCTTATCCAGAAATTGGTTGCTTCCTTCATGAGATTGGTGAAGTAGCCCGTCAATATCGATGAGTTTGTGTCTATCAGACCATGAAGTCCTTCGGCAACAAAGGCAAAGTCGGCACCGCCCGCATACAGTTGCGCAACGAGCGAATCGGCGATCGCGAGGCGATCATCCTCGGATAGCTGTGCGGTACTTGCGCCTAAGAGATTTTTCCACGCTTCAAGATTAAGCGAAAAGCGATAATAGCCTTGACCTTTGGCATTCGGCATCACGAACGTTGGACAGGACTTAGCTTGCACATCAACCTTCATGCTTTGCTGATTGAGCGTGAAGCAATGCTTCTTAATGCTGCCCGCATCGTCGTAGCTTACGCACATGGGTATCGCCCACGTGCTTACCGACGAGCTTTTGCTACCGATCGGCACATAGCGATACTGCTCAACCTTTATACGAAAACCCTTATCTTCGCAGCGGTAACTCAATTTGATCTCGGGTACCCCGGTTTGGTTCAAAAAAGTCTCCGCGCTGCTCGCGAGCGTGGCGTCGGAATAGCGCGTGAGCGATTCGAGAAAATCCTTGGACGTTGCCGTTTTATCGGCAAAGCGTTTGATATGTGCCGATACCGCATCACGAAAGTGTGCCGCACCGAGATAGTTTTCGAGCATGCTGAGCACTGCGCCACCTTTTGAATAGGTGATGCTGTCGAAGGCGTTGTGAATATCGTGATGCGATGTGATCGGTTCACGAATTTTTCGCGCCGCAGCGAGGCTATCTTGCGCCATGGCGCCATGTGATCGCTCGAGCATGTGTGCGGCTGACTTATAGGCAGGCTTGAGATCGTCAACGAGTTTGTAACTTAGCCATGTTGCAAATGCTTCGTTCAGCCACAGATCGTCCCACCATGGCATAGTCACGAGATTGCCAAACCACTGATGCGCAAGTTCATGTGCCATCACTAAATAGAAGCCACGTCGTTGATCGACTGATGCGGTTTTTTCGTCGAGCAACAAATACCATTCACGAAACGTCACGGCACCTGCATTTTCCATCGCACCGGCGGAAAAATCCGGAATGGCGATGATGTCGAGCTTTTGATAGGGATACGCAACACCAAAATATTGTTCGAGGCGTTCAAGAATTTGTGGCGTTTCGGCGAGCGCAAGCTTGAGCTTTTCGCCTTTGCCCTTTGTTGCGACACCACGAAACAAAATGGCTTCAGATCGAAAGTTATTGGGCTTCAGGCTCGGGCCCTCGACGACGTCAAGCGGTCCCACCGCCAGCGCCAACAAATAGCTCGGCAATGGTTTGGTGGTATCGAAGACATGAACCTCATCGCTCTGCTGCGCTATCGTCGTCTTGAGCGGACCGTTTGCGATCACAGTTTGTCCTTTTGGACTGATCACCTTGATATTGAATGGTGTCTTAAATCGCGGCTCGTCGAAGCAGGGCAACATCTTGCGCGCCGACAACGGTTCCATTTGTGTAAATAGATACGACTCGTTGTTTTCTTTTACTTTGTAGAGCCCAGACAAATCATCGCGATATTTTGCTCGATAGGCTATCTCAAGGCGATAATTACCTTTTGCAAGGGTCTCGCCAAAATCAATGCGCATGAGGCCTTGATCGCCGTTTACGACAAAGAATTTCGTGTCGTTCTCGGTCTTTTTGCCGTCAATCGAGACCGACATGATCTCAAGATCCTGCGCATGCAAGAGTAGATCGTGGCGATCATTCAACAACGACAAGGCGATGCCAACGGTGCCTGAGAACGTATCAGCCAAAGGGTTAACCCAAAGACTGAGATCATATTTTAGTGGAACAACGTCGCTCGGTAGTTTTACCTTAGCGGCTTCGTCTTGGGCTTTGGTCTTCTGCACGCCTTGCTTGACGCTCGTACAACCGTTGAAAAGAATTGAAATCACCACGATCAAAAATAAAGCGTTCTTTGTCATGCTCACATTCTAACCAGAGGCTTAGCCAAGGTGAAGACGACATTCTTGCTTTTTTTGATCTTTGGCGTCGTTAATTAGGTATTCGCAAGAACAACAATCTTATCTTCGAGCTTTTGCAGCACTGATTGGAATGAAACATCCACGCGTTTATGCGCATCGATCTTGCGTAGCGACGACAAAACCGTTGAGTGATCTCTGCCACCAAAAACACGTCCGATTTCGGGCAAGCTCATCGATAACATGCTGCGGCACAGCGACATCGCAACTTGCCGTGCAAACGCGACTTGCCGTTGGCGCGAATCGCCCACGATATCGGCCAAACGCAAATCGTAGTAATTGGCGACAACATCGCATACTTTTTGCCACGAAATGACGACGGTTTTCTTCTTGATCACCGGGGCCAACACTTCGCGCGCCTTAGCGATCGTCATTGCCTCTTTCGCAAACGATGCACATGCCGCAATCCGTACGAGCGCACCTTCGAGTTCACGCACCGAACTGGTAACGTTTGCTGCCAAATAATCGAGAACTTCATCAGGTAATTTTACCGAGTGGTTTTCAGACTTCTTATGCAAAATGGCGATGCGGGTTTCAATTTCAGGAGGGCGAATGTCGGCGATCAAACCCCAAGATAAACGGGTTTGCAAGCGTTCTTCGAGGCCATCTATCTCGTGCGGATATTTATCCGACGTGACCACGATCTGCTTTTTGGCTTCATGAAGGCAGTTGAAGGTGTGGAAAAATTCGTCTTGGCTCGCATCTTTGCCCGCGAGAAACTGAATGTCGTCGATTAGGAGAATATCGCAACCATTGCGAT
>CAZRSD010000193.1:0-3917 GCA_964602645.1 uncultured Myxococcales bacterium | reverse complement strand
AAAGCTGAGCATGACAAAAGCCACCGTTGCCAATCTGTGTTTTGGCGATGTCATCGTTTTTGATCGCGTTTCACTCAAACGCCGCAGTGGTCATCTAGAAGGACCGCTGTTTGGGCTTTGGCACGGCATCGCGGTACATGGCGCTCTCGCGGTGTACGATGCGCACTATAGCTTTGTGCCAAATCTCACACAGGGCTTTGCACGAATTGAGGATATCACTATGGAAGAGTTAGAAATCACCGGAAGCGATGCCACTGTCGCTATTTCCGAAACAACGGATCGCAATCATCGCAAGCTCGCCGACCTTGCAAAGAACATTCGCGTGCCTTTGAGCATTGAGCTGGCACGCATACCGCTCACGCTCAAGGAACTGTGCCAAATTCGTGAAGGCGAAATCATCGATTTGCATCGCAAAATCGATGATCCGTTGGACCTTGTTGTCGAAGGCAAGGTCATCGGTCATTGCCAACCAGTGCAGATCGATGGTCGTTTGGGCATCCGCGTGCTCAGCATTGACGGCGACAACACCGAAACGAATAGCTAGGCTATGGCGCAAGCGATGATGTTGCTTAAGGCTTTATCTTTCTTTGTGGGCGTAGTCGGGCTTATTTATCTGAGCTTCTATCTCTACAAGAAGAAACTCGGTGCGCGCACTAAGAGCGAAAGAATTGCGCTCATTGAGCGATGCATCATCGATCAACGTACAACGATCAGTCTTGTTCGCATCGATGCGTGCGAGTTGATCATCGTGACCCAGCCAAACGCGATCGCGGTGAAGTCGTTGCCTAAAGAAGTGAAGAAGCGCGCATTCACGTTGCCCGACGACGTTTCGCAACCGCGCTACCAAAGCACCACAGAATGATTGCAGCCATAGAGAAGAGCGATGGGCCTGGGCTGGTAGTTGTGCAACCTGACCCCCGCTTTTGGCTGCCATCACTTTTTTGCGCGAGTTTGTTGTCACTCACGACATCCAGATTTCGCGGCGCAATTTCTGCTCTCACAACACTCGGCACGATGTTCTGTCGACCGATCACCGGTGTTGGCGAGACTATGGTCGGCGCATTTGGTGTCGGCCCGGCTAATACTGGCAGTGATGGCGCGGGCACCGGCACAGGAATTACGTGGCCATGACCATCATCATCTTCGTCCGTGCATTTTCTCACGTTCAAAAGCGCTTTCGCATCTTCGGTGTTTGTGCCCCTATCGGTTTGTAACGATCCAGCTATCACCGTGTTGGTATAGCTATTGGCAACTTTCGACGTCACGTTTACTGTCACGCTACAACTATCATTCGCAGGAATACTCCCCCCGGTAAGCGTTACAGATGTGCCATTATTTATTGCCGTTACGACACCACCACATGTGTTGCTCGTGTCATTGCCTTGTATCCTTAAGCCCACCGGCAAAAGATCGATGAAAGGTGCCTCAAGCGTTGCAATAATGCTCGTTGGGTTATTGAGCGTTAACGTCAATGCCGATGTACCCTTCTCGCAAATCGATGCTGGATCGAAAGCCTTGGTCACAAAAGGTTGCGCGCCGCACGGACTATCGGGGTCAAGACCTAAAAGCCACGGATCAAAATTGGCAAGCAGTATGTTGGTGTTGGTTCCGCCCGGTCCGTCGACAACATCGCCTGTTCCGCCGGGATTGAGCGGATTGGTTGGCCCGGTATCGCTGCCCCACCAAGTGCACGTTGCAAAATCTACAGGTCCTATCGGTTGATTATCCACCCGCATACCAGAAAGCGCGTAACCAGTGATGCCATTTAGGTGAATCGCAATATTGGTATTGGGCGGTTCGGGAAGTCCACCAAAAAATTCTGCGATGCGAATACCATAGCGAACACCATTTTGTAGATGGTTTCGTTCTATCGTGAAATTCTCATTAGCCCCAAATATCGCAATAGCCACACTGCCACCCGTATCTGTCGGTGCTGTCAAATTGGTAATTGTGTTGCCGGTGATGATCGCGTTGTGTGTATTAAAGAAGTACATACCGCGACCGCAATTATTGATCGTGTTGTTGGTGATAGTAATGTTCGATGCGGGAAAGGCCAGCGTCAAGCTTGAGAAACCGATTCCTCCGTTATCATTGTCTTCGAAGTGATTCTCGTTTATGAGTACGTTGCTCAATACACCGCTAACGAACTCATCGGTATAAAGCCCCGTCCCAAAGGCCCCACCAGGGGAGACGTTATTCGTGCGAAACAAATTGTGTTGCACAAGAAGTTGATTCGCACCGCTGTTCGATATGGCTAAACCAACAATATTATTTTGGAAGATATTATTGATGATGGTATTGCCCATCATGCCTGGATTGATCCACAGACCATAGCCGGTAAATGCTGAGACAATGCTTCCTTGAATCGTGAATCCATCGATGACGCTATTGCTTGCCCCTAGCGATATCCCCTGGGTATTGTCGAGTATACTTTCAGCGCCAGCGCGTGTTCGCGCGTCAACACCAGCCTGGGCACCCAAAATGGTGAGTGTCTTGTTAATGGTAATCAAGCCCGCGACCGAATAGGTCCCTGCCGCGACGTGAATCGTGTCGTTTACCGCACTCTGATTGATGGCATGCTGCAAGGTTAGACAGGGAGTAGCCATGACCATGCAATTATTGGCCGCGTCAGTCGCCGGCGGATCGTCATCGACATATCTATCGAGCGCCCACGTTGTACCACAAAAAAATGAGACTATGGCAACCGATGAAATTGCGTATGATGTATTCAAATGACCCCCCTTGCGCGGCAACATTCACTATCATCGACATTTTTGAGATATTCACGGAATTAGCTTCACACTAGAAGCATTCACTGCGCCGCGCAAAAAATTGAAATTGTCGAAGCGTTGCGCGCTATTGATAGCATCATCACGAGTAACCTCGCAGCATTTCGCCATTGCAGCGATGTGCTCGATGGCACTATCGATACCGCTATCAACATCTACCAATTTCACACAGGCGGGCTAAGGAGAATCAAGGTAGTTAACCTCACCCCTGTCTGAGATGGTTGGATGAAATGGTCGGAATCAGCGCAACAAAGCTTCTTATTCTCTTCGCTATTGTCTTAGTTATGTTCGGCGGCAAGCGGTTACCAGAAGTGGCCACAAGCTTGGGACAAGCGATCAATAATTTTCGGCAGGCACTGAAGGGCAGCACAAAAGAGGAGCCTGAGCTCCTTTCAGAAAAGGGCGACAGCACAAAATCGGCGTCGTGATAATCGAGTAGGAGGGGAAATTAATTCGCCGTCCTCTCACACCACCGTACGTACGGTTCCGTATACGGCGGTTCGTGAAGCCCTTTGTAAACTTCGATGTTGTTCTAGCAAAGACACGAGACCAAGTTTATCAAAGTAGGTTTTCGGGTACGCCTCATTCATATGCGACGCTCCAGAGTTCCACCATGGGCCTCGACCATTGGTTGTCGATTTCCATGACCGCTCTTTTCCTATACCTCTTTTCATCAGATTTGCTGCCCTGGTTTGCGGACGTTTCCATTGACGCCATAGGATGCTCCGCATTTTACGACGTAGCCACCCATCAAGGTCTTCGAACACATTCTTCACCTCGGCCAGTCGAAAATAATTCACCCAGCCTTGAAGCTTCGGTTTGAGTTCGTTGATCGTCCTGCCAAGATTTTGCCCTCGACCACGCCGAAGAGAATCCCTTAGCGCTCCCTTAAGACGTTGCACAGAACTTTGCGCTATTTTGAGCCGAGGTTGCTTGTGAAGCGTCATCGAGTAGCCAAGGAATCTTCGGTGCCCTGGGCGATCTACCGCGCTCTTCGTCATGTTCACGTCCAGTTTTAATCGCTTTGCGAGGTAGGCTGTTATTGACCGCAGTACCCGTTCACCCGACTTCTCCGTGTGAACGTATATATTGCAATCGTCGGCATAACGACAAAACGAGTGGCCGCGT
>CAZRSD010000192.1:0-3935 GCA_964602645.1 uncultured Myxococcales bacterium | reverse complement strand
AATTTTGAAAAATCAGGTTTTCGCTTTTCTAAAAAAGCATTTTTGCCTTCTTGTCCTTCTTCGGTCATGTAAAACAGCATGGTCGCATTTCCAGCAAGCTCTTGCAGGCCTGCCTGTCCATCGCAGTCAGCATTGAGTGCTGCCTTCAAACAGCGAAGGGCGATCGGCGAGTGCGCGAGGATTTCACGGCACCATTTTAAAGTCTCTTGCTCGAGATCATCAAGGGGCACGACGGTATTTACGAGACCCATGTCGAGCGCCTGCTGAGCATTATATTGGCGACACAAAAACCAAAACTCGCGCGCCTTCTTTTGGCCAATGATACGCGCCATGTAGCTTGCGCCATACCCGCCGTCGAACGAGCCCACCTTGGGACCGGTTTGCTGAAAGATAGCGTTATCAGCAGCGATGGTGAGATCACACATCATGTGCAAGACATGCCCACCGCCGACGGCGTAGCCCGCAACCATAGCGATCACCGGTTTAGGCAGCGTACGAATTTGCCGCTGCAAATCGAGAACATTAAGACGATGGACACCGCTTTCATCAGCGTAGCCAGCCTCTTGGCGAATGCGTTGATCGCCACCAGAGCAAAATGCAAGGCCACCAAATCCGGTGAGAATGACAACGCCAACTGCTGCATCGTCACGCGCATCAGTAAAAGCCGCCTTCATTTCCTCGACCGTAAGCGGTCGAAATGCATTTCGTACTTCAGGCCGATTAATGGTAATTTTCGCAATACCATCACCCTTCTCATAGATGATGTCGCTAAATTCGCCAACAGACTGCCATTTCATCGTGTTCATAACATCTCTCCGATCGGGTCATAGACAGCTTTCTATGTACTATGTCGATTACATAGAGGGAGGGAGGAGCAAAGCAATTTATGCGAGTCATAGTGTCGCCATCTTTTGGTAGACCGCGCGATGCACAGCAACATTATGCGCACGATCGATATGCACTTCCACAACTCTCGTGGTACGCGTGTGAAAGAAATCGCGCAGCGCGTCGTCAAAATCACTCGTCGTGCAAATCGCTCGATGCGCCATGGCATGGGCTTCGCACAACAGATCAAGCCGAACTTCATGCGGCGAGTCGAGAAAGGGCGTGATGACATCGGTCTCTTCAGCTATTGGCAAGAAATGAAAAATGCCACCGCCACCATTGTTCACCACCACGATCAGAACAGGCTGCTGACTATGCTTAAGCATCATCAAGCCATTGGTATCGTGCAAAAACGCCACATCACCAATCAACACTATGGTTGGCTTCTGATCGGCAACAGCCAGCCCTGCAGTCGTACTCATGATACCGTCGATGCCACTTGCGCCACGATTAACGAAAACATCAATCGGAATATCCTTCGCTCGCGCAAACTGATCGACGTCGCGAATCGGCATGCCCGACGACAAAAATAGATTTACCGGCTCCGCAATCTGGGCAACCAAATGCGCAGCAACATAGGCCTCGTTGAGTGTCGTGACTTCAAGAGCGCTAGAGATTGCATCTTCGAATGCTGTTTCTGGCAATACACAGGTGCTCTTTTGAGATGTCACCCGGCTATTGAGTTCAGCCAAAAAGAGCGGCAGATCCCCGATAAACACATGTGCAAAGCGCCCCGTCTGATCAATGCGGTCGGTAGTGTCGTCAAGGCTGATGCATCGTGAAGATGGGGGCAGCGTCTCTATCATTTGCCACAATCGTGTTGACACTACCCGCGATCCGAATTTGACGACAGTAGTAAAAGAGCTGAGGGCGGCGACAAATTCCGCATTCAAGAGCTTAAGATCATAATGAGCGATCACGTTCTCATGGTTCGTGAGCCGCAAATTCGACGAGATGTCTGCAAATATCGGCCAGCCAACACAATTTGCTAACTGTAAGATCCCGTCTTGGCCGCGACCTGGTAATAGTTCCCCAACGACGATAAAACCTTTGCCAGAAAAAACGCTTGGAAGCGACTCGTCGACTCTCATCGAGCATGGTTGCACAGCGACGGGCATGCGCTCAGATAGCGGCGTTGTTGGCCATGATACCTCGCCGTCATGTGCACAATTGGCGAGTGGCTCGCGCAATTGCAGATTTAGGTGCACCGGCCCTTTTTTCGCACCCATGGTCGCGCGCAGCGCTTGTTCAAAAATCGCCATGATGCTCTCGCGCGGGACGTTGGGATTTGGAGGCGCAAGATCATAACTCTTCACAACGTGATGCGCGAACATGCCACTTTGGTAAATGGTTTGATTGGCGCCGCAATCACGCAGTTCAAAGGGTCGATCAGCCGTGATGATCAACAGCGGTACCGACGACATAAACGCTTCGGTTATGGCCGGATAAAGATTGGACACCGCCGTTCCCGAAGTCACCACAACGACCCCAGGCTTGTGCGCCCGCTTGCCGTAGCCAAGCGCCATGAAACCAACCGAACGCTCGTCGATGCCAAGATATTTTTTTGCCGACGCATGACGAACAATCGCCGAGACCATCGGCGTTGAGCGTGAACCTGGTGCGATGAAAAAATGATCGACACCATGTTCAATGAGACGATCTACTGCAAGCGCACAAAGGTAATGCGCGAAATTGTTCAGTTCCACGATTAGTGCTCTCGATCAAAGATGCTCACTATGCTCTTTTCTTTGTTATTGAGTTCTTCCCATTCCTGATTGTGCAACGAACCAGGCACAATGCCGCATGCTGCATAGACAAAAAGCTGTTGCTGATCAAACAGCGCAGAGCGAATGGCAACGGCAAACTCTGCATGATCGTTAGCGATATACCCTATGGGACCCGCATAAAAACCGCGGTCAAAGCCCTCGTACGTGCGAATGAACTCGCGCGCCCACTCAATCTCAAGGCCACACACAGCAGGCGTTGGATGCAGCGACGGCAGTATCATCGCATCATCAACCGCATCGCCGATAATGCCGTGATAGCGACGCAAAAGATGCTGCACAAACGCAAGCGCCATGATTTCAAGCTTAGATGCAGCTACATCAGTCGTACCAAAATCCTTGAGTTTCTGCTCGATATGAAGAGAAACCAACGCGTGCTCTTGATTGTCTTTGATGCTCTTGAGAAGCTCGCTGCGCAAATTATCATCCTTCGTTTCGTCACATGCGCGTGGCCGCGTTCCCGCAAGCGATTCAGTTTCCAAATAGCGACCTGACCGTCGGTACAAAAGTTCCGGGCTCACACCTAAAAATGCACCGCCCGTTCCGGAGTCGAGAAAAAACAAAAATGCATCTCGTGATTGGGCTCTAAGCGCACAAAACAAATGGCTCGGATCGCTCATAGTTGGCATTGAAAAACAATTGCGTCGCCCCACAACAACCTTCTTGTGCGATGAGCGCTCCACAAAGGCATTGAGTGCACGATGAATAGTGAGAGCATAGTGTTCTTTCGACGGCAAATATGTTTGCGACTCATAGCCGAGCCGTCGCACTTCTTGCGGCGCGTCGGCGCACAGTGAGCGCAACAGTGTAATCACGTTATCTTGAAAGCGCGCCCAATCTTGGTGGCCATCGACGCGAAAACTCACATTGATATGGAATTTGCCATCGCGCTTGATGACGCACACCAAAGGCAAGACAAAAAATTTCTTGCCAAACGGCATCCATTCTTTTGCCATCGGAGCGCTCTCGTCAAAGCGCATCGCGCCGAAATATCCTTGATCATCGAGCAGCGTGCTCGCTTTGCTCACGATGCTGCTCAGCGCATCGTCATCGTCGTGCATAGCGCATACTTTGTCAGCGGCTCCAAAACCGACAAATTCAAAATCGCGGTCGCGACTTTTGAAGAAAACTCGCTCTGCGCCGCGCACACGGGTAAGCAAGGCATCAAGTGGGCAAGGAAGAATTTCTTTGCGCCACATGACATGGGTCATCGGCGCATCATCACGATGCAAAACTGCAGACGCCACTTCCGCACAGGCTTCGTGG
>CAZRSD010000191.1:0-3956 GCA_964602645.1 uncultured Myxococcales bacterium | reverse complement strand
TCACGCCCTTTTCATTCATGCCGGGTATGACTAGCAAGTTGGGAAGCGCTGTACAAAGCAAACCGCTGGGGAATGCTTAATAAAATGGCCGCATCAGGCCATATCCTAGGTATTGTATGACTGCCTACTTTTTGGGATTGCGCCCCTGAAGTTTCTACGATTGTTAGTTGTAAATCTGACTGAAGAGTTATTGATTATCTCGAGAACTATAGGGGCTCGATGCGTCGTCGGTAGCACGGGATTCGCGCCCACTGCACGAAAGGCCAACATTGTTGGCCTTTCGTGTGCGCGCTCATCAAGCGAACTTAGAAGCCAATGTTTACGCCGGCGATAGCGTCATAGAAGAGGCCTTCGTAGAATTTCTTGTCGCTGCCCATATAACGCCATCCTGGTTCAAGCGCGAGTGCAACACCGATGTTTTCGGTTACTTGAATCACCACGTCGATAGGCAAACGCACCGTGTGAAGATTTGAATATTTCTTCATAGCGTCAGGCACACTTTCTTTTGCACCAAAGCGCATTTCAGTCATACCGTAGGTTGCAGCAACGCCGTACGTGAACATGGTACCGACTTTATGCATAAAAGACGGACCAATCGAGAATTCCATGTCGCCAAAGGAAAATGAATCATTCATCGTTTTGCCGGCAGCGCCAAACAAACGAGTATAGCCAACATCGAGCAAACCGCCGAAGCGAATGCTTTCGGTGAGCGGGTGCAAATAGCGCCCACTCAAGTTGGCGCCGGATCTAAAGCCGTCGTTTTTGCCTTCGTTGGCGAAGAGCTTGCCACGGAGCGTTGTGCCTAAACCGCCGTTGAGATTGAGACTGTACTCAAAATTGTGACCAATATAGTGGGCAAAACCAAAATTACCAGCGAGGGACTTCATGCCCATGCCGTGCTCGTCTTTGCTCAAGTGGTAACCGCCCATGTCGAGCTTCCCGCTTGCGTGCAGCGTGAACGGTTTTTCATCCGTGCCCACAATGATCGCCTGCGTCTTAGCGTTGGCATGGCCAACAACAAACATCAACGCTAGGGCTAGTAACTTAAACGTGTTTTTCATGGTTTAGATGTCCTATGAAATAATTATTTATCTCCCTATGACAGTTTTTTTTCGACAAGCAATGAAGCTTCGGTGGAATAAAAATTAGAGATTTGTCTTACAAACTGAAAAAATTGCATGGTTGTAGGCTTTAAAAAACCGTTCTAAACAAGCCCTGCTAATATTTTATTGACACCCTTTCCGGTTGCTGCCCATGTCTGAAATCGTCGTTGCAAACACTATTGATACTGCCGAAGTTGCCACAACCGATAAAAAGAGCATCACCATAGGTGCGCTCATACAAGCCGCACTCACGCTTATATCGCGCGTATTTGGCATGATTCGCGACGTGATGGTGTCGCATATTTTTGGCGCAGGCGCCGTGACTGATGCATTCTTCGTGGCATATACCATCCCGAATGTCTTGCGCCAGTTCTTTGGCGAGGGCGCATTTAGCGTTGCCTTCGTGCCTATTTTTGTGGGCACCAAAGAAAACGATGGCGATCCTGCCGCGCGCGAGTTTTTTAAAGACGCGTTTGGATTTTTGGTGGTATCGCTCTTTATTATCACCGTCGCTGGCATGATATTTTCGGGCACCCTCGTTCATTTATTTGCCCACGGTTTTACCGATACCCCCGAACAATTTGCGCTTGCCGATCGCATGACCCTGTGGCTCTTTCCCTATATTTTCATGATCAGCTTGGTTGCGCTGTTTGGCGCGTATCTTGCGTGTTACCGACGCTTTGCCGCCATGGCATTTGCGCCCGTGCTGCTCAACGTTGCTATGATCGTGTGCATGGTCTTGTGCCTCGATGCATTTGTGCCGTCGATCATGGTGCTTGTGTTCGGTGTCTTGCTCGGCGGCTTCTTGCAGGTTGGGTTTCTCGTCGCAGTGCTCGCTAAGAAAGGCATGTGGGTTTGGCCAAGTTTGCGCTTGAACACGGCGCCCATGAAGAAGCTTTTGAAACTCTTGGGACCCGCGCTTTTTGGTGTCTTCGTTTACCAACTCAACATTGTCGTGCTGCGACAACTCGCATCGTTTTTGGGTAATGGTCAAATCACCTACTATTACAACGCCGATCGTCTCACGCAGTTTGCCACTGGTGTCTTTGCGGTATCTATAGCGACGGCGGCGCTGCCTGAACTCAGTCGCGGTATCGCCAAATACGGAAATCGTGGGTTTTTTGATACGCTGCGCTTTACCTTGATCGTCACCAGTTTTGTAATGACGCCGTGCGCGTTTGGCCTCATGGTGTTTGCGCACCCCATCATCGCCGTTATTTTTGCCCACGGTCAGTTTACTAACGCCGATGCTGCTATCACCGCGCAGACGCTCATTGCCTTTGCCCCGAGTATCATCGCCTTTGGCTGGTCGCGGCCGTTGGTGCAAGCATTTTACTCGATGGGCGATACCAAAGCGCCGGTCGTTGCCGGCATCGTCACCGTAGTTTTAAATCTAAGCCTTGGACTTTTGCTGTTGCGCTTCGACGTGATGGGTTTGTCTATGACACTCTCCATTTCGAGCTTTTGCCAATTTTTCATATTGCTCTGGTGGTTTAAGCGCAAAAACAACGGCACGTTTCAGGCCAAACTCTTGAAACCATTCTTGGCGCACTGCAGTGTTTCACTCATGGCCTGCGCGATTGGGCTTGCGATCGCACGTTTAGGTCAGTGGGATGATGGCTTTTCCATCAAAAATACCGTCGTGCTTGGTGCACTTGCTGCGGCTGCGGGCATCTCTTATTTCGTGCTTGCCTATATATTTAAGCTTGGCGAAGCGCGAAAATTCATTGACGGTATTCGAGCGCGATTATTCTAAAAGGGCAGTGGCATCATGAGGACGACGGGAATCTTTTTGTTCTGTATGCTTACACTTGTTTCCTGCGGGAGGTCGTGCATGAGTGCCGATAAGAAAGATCAAGACAAACTCAAAGAAAAACTGACGCAGCTGCAATTCGACGTGACACAAAAGGAAGGAACCGAGCCGCCCTTCGACGACGCAGCACATGCGGGCGCACAGGAATTCGCCTATTTTGCTGGCGGTTGCTTCTGGTGCGTTGAGGTCGATTTTCTTAAGGTGAAGGGTGTTATCGACGCTGAGTCAGGCTACATCGGTGGCGACGAAAAAAATCCCAACTACGAGACTGTCTCAGCCGGCAAAACCGGACATACCGAAGCGGTGAAAGTGACCTTCGATCCGGCGCTGATTTCATACAGCGACTTGCTCAAGGTATTCTGGTTAAGCATTGATCCAACCGTGGTGAATCGCCAATTTTGCGACGTGGGTACCCAATATCGCACGGCAATTTTCTACACCAGCGACGATCAAGCGCATGCCATCGAGGCGTCACTCGCGTGGCTCAAGAAGGAATTTTCTGCCATAACGCCGGTTACCGAAATCGCACCCGCTCGGCAATTTTATCGCGCTGAAGAATACCATCAACGCTACGCCGACAAAAATCCGATTCGCTACAATTTCTATCGCTTTTCGTGCGGTCGCGACGGGCGGCTTAAGGAACTCTTTGGCGACAAGCGTGCTTTACTTTTAAAAGATTTGGTTCAAAGCCGGCGATAATTTCTTGCGGAATGGGTTTTTGCAAAAGCTTCTCGATGTCCTTGAGCTGCTTGATTTCATCGACGCTTAGAAATGAAATCGCTTTTCCTTGTGCACCTGCGCGACCGGTGCGACCGATTCTGTGTACGTAATCCTGCGGTACGTCTGGGAGGTCAAAGTTTACCACTTGCGGTAGTTGATCAATATCGATGCCGCGTGCGGCAATATCAGTAGCGACGAGAATCTTAATTTTGCCCTGCTTAAAGCTGCTTAATGCATTATTGCGTTGCGCTTGACTCTTATTGCCGTGGTAATCCCCCCAAAAATTAAGTGGCTTCAAAAGTAGAATTTTCACCCTAAGA
>CAZRSD010000190.1:0-3979 GCA_964602645.1 uncultured Myxococcales bacterium | reverse complement strand
CTTAGGGTGAAAATTCTACTTTTGAAGCCACTTAATTTTTGGGGGGATTACCGCATCTTTTGAATCCATGCCTGTGTGCCCATAAACACTGTAGCGCCTTGGGTATTGCGAATAAGCAATGGCCCAGCGCCCAAGCCATTGGGCGCTTTGATGTCTGCGTTGTACATGGCTGATAAGAGCTTGTTGCTCGGCGAGGATGACATAAGCGTAAACGTCACCGTAGCTCGCTGGTCGCAAGATTTATAGCGCACCACATGGCCATCAGCGCCAACTTGGTCTTGATAACCTTCAGAATCGAATTCGATATCGATGAAGTTGTCTTCAGCAAATCCTTCGATGGGAATGCCGTTAAACACCACGGAGTAATTTTCTGGATCGTATTGATCGAATGCATGCATGTTGCGCTACCTCATCAAGGAGTGACTGTTCCTTGGATTTCTATTTCATGAATGGCTCCAGCCAAACGGCCGCTAAAGCGCACCTTGGGCAAAACGCGCTTCCCTCTGGTTTGCTCGTCAATCTCTTCAATAGTTGGCGTACTCACCGTGGGTTCTGGCTCTGCTGCGAGGACACCCTGATAGACGGCTTCTTTGAGCTGGGCGATGATTTCGGAGCGTACTAAATCGATGCCTTTTAACGTATAGGAATTTTTTTGTTGATCATGAGCAAGCGAAACAAGCGCTCTTGCATGCGGGCATGCAGCCAATCAATGCCGTGAGTGATGTCGATAAATTTTCCACTGCTCGCCTTGCCGTTCAAAGTGCAACCGACACCTTTGATACTGATGTAGCGGTTGATATGTGCTTGATCTAATTCGATGGCTGTGCTTGTGCTGAGGCTATACGGTAAAACTTTTTTGAGTTCTTGATATGCCCACGACGATGAGCCAGGCGCTTCGGGCAACATCCTGCCCATGAAAGCTGCTGTGATATGTTGATCAGCAATCGGGTTATACATGCAGAAAATACGATCGCTCTTGAGTGCTTTTATGGACTCTTTGTTGCTGTCGTCGACATCCAAGCCCAACATCAAGCGTTTCGCTTCTAATAATGCTTCGAGCTCTTTGAGCTCATTCACCTCGGCATCGTCGGCTAACAGAACCCCATAAAAATCGCTGTCTATGTCACAAACAGCTTTTATGGCATCAGATAAATTCGCCTGCTTGGTAAAACCTATTTTCACCAAGGGCACGGTAGGATTTTGAGCAAAAATGGTATTGGCTATCTGATACGGGGCAAGTTTACTAGAACCAGACGGAAGCTCACCGGCATCGCGATATTTTTCTACGGTGGTGAGGTCGCCATCCTTGAAAGCAAGAATCAATGGCACCCCAAAGCCTTTTTGCGCAACCGTTAGCGTTTGCGCTTCGATGGATATCCTGATGATGCTATCGATGCTCATGGACGATTTTCCAAGTCGATGGATTCAAAATAGGGCACGTGGGCAAGCATCTCTTCCTGCAAAACCAAACGAAACACCACATCAAAAGCGCTGCGGTTTTCTGCTCGGTTTTGGAAGGTAAAATCAAGGTCCGCCACCGGATGGTTTTCCACAAACACGAGCCCTGCACTGCGCAGCTCGTCGCGATACACCGGATTGGCCAAGCACAGACGTGCTTTTTCTATCAACGCTCGTGCTGAACGTTCCCCTCGGGCTTGCCGAGAAAAGACCTGCACATTGATAGTGAGCTCACGATGACCAACGATATCGATAGAAGTATCGCTATCACGAAAAGTGTATCGACTATAATCTCTACCCACCGTAATGCTTTGCCCAAGCGCCAAGACCCCATAAGGTTTTTGCATCACCTTGACGGGCTCATCGTCCCATACAAAGGGGAGACCAGTGGCGCTTTCAAAAACATGCTCCAAAGTAATTTGAAGCCCAGGCCAAAAGCTCATACGCCACCTCGTATTTCATGCATGATGGATCCTTTTAAGCGACCAGTATCGATGAGCGGTTTTGACGAACCCTTGCGCTTGACCGTCGCTGGCAAAAGCGCAGGTTCGATGCCATCGTTGATGGTCTGCACCATGTCTTTGGAAACCACTTCGCCCAATTGAATTAGCCCCTGCTTCGCTGTTATGCGCCCGAGTAAAATATCTTTTGTTGGAGTTTGCGGATGAGCTCTAAATGCTCTTTTCGCCTTGCATCGTAGGTCGACCGTATAAATGAACGTGCACGAATATTGTTGGCTGGTGAGCCATATTCATGCACCATCGCCAAATCAACCATGGAGAATTTTTCGTCGTGTGGCTGGTCTTGCAAAATACCCACGGCAACATGGCTGTGCTTTTGCGTGCGCTTGAGCATCTGTTCAAGCTTACGTTGTTCGCGTTTATCATCTTTCAAGAATTTCATATGACGTGTGCCCCTATGAAGGCCGATTTGCACAATCGTTCATATTCGAGTTGGTAAATGGTTTTTTCTGGCACCCCGTCTAATCTGCATGGCTCTCCCATCGGAGATATCGCCAATTTGTGCGCCGCCAAAAAATGCGAGCCTTGCTCAAATAATTCGCCCCAATATTTTTGATTCATTTCGCTTCGGGCTTCGGCGATGGCCAATTCGATAAGACTTGGCTCTATCCCCTTCTCATCGAATTCAGGAAAGCGTTTTAAGAATCGAGCAAGACTCATAAGCCTACTCCTGCACACCGCCAAAGCGCGCATGGCAATGGATGCGGATATTCATCCCCACCGCTTGCGGTTCGAGCATCTCGAACTCTAACGGCAAATACATTTCGAGCGCCTGCGGCGTGCGAGGGTAAAGCACGCATTTATCCTTGAGATGCACCCACGAATCGATGTTTTTGATGTAAGGGCTATTGGTCAAAAGATAATTGAGAATCGTTATTTGGCTGTTGCTGGAAAATGGCGTCTGCGCAAGATATGCAAAGTGTTTGACCGGCAATAACAACGTATCGGGCAGCAACACATTGTTCGTATCTTCAGCGATCGTTGAGTGATATCGGCGAGCATCTGTTCTGGTGGCTTGAGAGCCTTGCCCTTCTCATCAAACCATTTACCTAGATTGTGACTCGTAATGCCGTCGTGATTGCAAAGACCCTTGATAGCAACCCGTTCATCACCGTTAACCGCGAGCTTGTCGATCTTCGATTCGATAGTCTGCCGAGCAGGGGTAGCAAGCTTTGCATCAAGGCCAGTACCAGCCAATTCGCTACGACGCAGATCGAGCACCGAGTACTCAAAGAAACATCCAAGAGACTTGATTGGCGCAAAGGCTTCGCGTTGGCCAACGCTCACCGACGGAAAATCATCAGCATTGGGACTCAGTACTTTGGCCTCACCATAAGTATCCCAGATGCGCGCTGACACTGTCTCGGCAGCTTGCGGAATGCTGCGATTGACCGGAATGAACGTGCGCGCCTTCAATGCAGGGAAGGTTTCCTGAAAAGCCAGATTCAAAACATGGTTAAGTTGTTGCTTCAAAAAGACCGATTGTAGCGTAAAGCTCATCATACACCTCCGAAGAAATTGACTTCGATCGGCGTAAGACCACCTTTTCAAGCTCAAGGCCGGTAGCATCAAATCGCCCCCTAAGTTCTTCGTATTGACGTTTCCTTTCGGAGAATACTGCACTGACAGCATCTGGCGTCAGCGCTATATCTACGCCGTCGAGGCGTATTATTTCAGTCATCTTCAAATTTCCTTGTATGGGTGTTTGTGAATCGGCACGAATCGCGCAGTCTGGCCCTGCCCTACCCCATCCTTTTGGACCGATGGCTACGTGGTTAACAACGATGTCTCGTTGCACAGCGTCGTAAGCTTCGCCATTCACCGAGCCGGGCGTTGGCTCAAGGCGACATTTATAGCCAAGCGAAATCTCTTTGCGCTCACCACTCTCGATGGCCGAGATTGCATCTTCATGAAAGATGATGAGTGAGCCCTTGAGATAAGACCCATGGTAATCCCCCCAAAAATTAAGTGGCTTCAAAAGTAGAATTTTCACCCTAAGA
>CAZRSD010000189.1:0-4041 GCA_964602645.1 uncultured Myxococcales bacterium | reverse complement strand
AGCTCCTTGAGAAATTCCTGTTCCTTGGGTTGCTTTACATCCATCAAAACGGATTGCAGGTTTTTGATGCGCGTCTCTTTTTTCTCTTTGATCGACGCTAAAAACGAGCGTGCTTTCGACTTAATGCCATAATGCGCAAACAGCGACTCGCGAACTTTGCGGGGGGACACCGCGATTACGTCGGAGAATGTTTCAAAAGAGATGGTCTTTATGAGGTCATTAAAATTCACAGTCAAGCTCCAAGCGAAATAGAAAACGCAGTATAGCTGATAGAGGCGACCTGGCAAGCAGCAATACCCGGCCGGCTTAAAAATCCATCTGCGTCGTTGAGATGTTCGCGGAGATTGGTCATGTACACCGCCTCGCATCGCGAGCGATTCGCCTAGCAGCTGGAATATTACAACAGCCTAATACATACCCTCTTATTTAAGGCCTTTTTGCCGGTCAAGAAAGCTGCGGATTTCATGATTTGACAAGACCGTCGATTTGGTCTTCGCATAGTTGAGTACAGCGCGAACAGTGTCGTCGCCATCATCGAGATTTTGCGCGATGAGCCAATGGCGAACATTTGATGCGCCACTCATGGGGCCGATTTCGATGCTTTGGGTTTTGCCGAACCAATGGGCCGGCACACCTGAATAAATGGTGTTGGCCAAAATGGTGTCACCTTTCTTGTGCGCTTTGATGACGGCCGCTGCATGAACGCCGGTCGCAGTGCGAAATGCATCACTGCCAAAGACCGGGTAGTTATACGGCAACGGCACGCACAAATAATCAGCGGCTTTTTCGACATAGGTTGCGAGGGAGCTGACGTTGTGTGGATACGCCTTAAGCAATTTGAGATTAACGATCAGCTGATCAGAAGACGTGTTGCCGACCCGCTCGCCAACGCCAAGTGCGGTGCCATGCACACGATCACAACCAAACTCAGCAGCAAAGATGGCGTTTGAAACAGCGAGGCCGCGGTCGTTATGACCATGCCAATCGATCTTCACGTCGGCACGTGAATCGTTGATGATCTCTTTGGTGAAGTGAACGAGCGCTCTTACTCCGTTTGGTGTTGCATGTCCGACGGTATCGCAGAGCACCAAGCGCTCAATGCCGAGTGCTATCGCGTGACGAAAGAGGACATCGAGCGTGCTCTTGCTTGAGCGCGTGGTGTCTTCGGTGACAAACGCAACGGCAAGACCCTCTTTGCGCGCAAACGTGATCGCGGTTTCAGTTGTTCGTTTCAGGTGATCGAGGCTCCAGTCCTCGACAAGTTGACGAATGGGGCTCGCTCCTAAAAAGCAATACGCGGCAATGGGAATGCCCGCCTTTTGTTGCAACCGCGCGATCGGTTCAATGTCAGAAATAACGGTTCGTGCTGCGCAATTGAGTTTGATGGCGAGGCGTTGATCGCGCACGTAGGTTGCGATCTTTAAGACATCGTCTTGCGCGCGAGGGCCCGCGCCGGGCAAGCCAATATTGGCGATGGTGATGCCAAGTTGATTCATGAGTTGGATGAGCTCTAGTTTTTTTTCGATCGCAGGATCATGGATCGAAGGTGACTGAATACCGTCGCGCAGGGTTTCGTCACACAGTTCTACCGTCGGGATCGACCACGGCGTAGTAACATCAAGGTTCCAATCATGAATCAATGTGGCATCGGTCATAGAGCTACCTCAAAAAATCTGGCTTTAATCTTGTCACATCGTATCAAACGCTATGCGTGGGTGCTCACGTGCACGACAAATTGAGCGGCGCGTTAAAGGCGACGAAGAATTACTGCGATGCCTTGCCCGCCGCCAATGCAAGCCGAACCGATCGCAAGATTTTTCTGCGTGCGTGTAAGGGTATGCAAGAGATGGCCCACGATGCGTGCGCCCGATGCTGCAAGCGGATGACCTACGGCGATAGCGCCACCATGAATATTAAGTTTATCTTCGGGAAGCTCTAGTTCCTTCTTGACCGCTAATACCTGGGGCGCGAATGCTTCATTGACTTCGATGAGATCCATGTCGGCAAAACTAAGTTCGGCACGAGAGAGCGCTTGCTTCATCGCAGGCACAGGGCCGATGCCCATGATTTTTGGATCACAACCCACGACGGCATGTGCAATAAACTCGCCAAGCGGCATAAGGCCGGATCGGGTGAGAAATTGTTCGCTGCAGAGAATGAGGGCGCCTGCGCCATCGCATATGCCGGAGGCCGCGCCCGCGTGAATGACGCCGTCTTGCTTAAAAACTTTGGGCAAACTTTTCAATTTGTCGAGGCTTGCGTCTTTGCGCGGATGCTCATCGTCTGTCAAAATGCGCGGCGCTTTTTTGGTACCGCATTCGATGGGCGTGATCTCGTTCACCAAGGCACCTTCCTTAAGTGCACTATGATAGCGGGTGTGGCTTCGTAACGAGTAGTTGTCGACTTCATCTTGCGTAATGTTATAAATCTCAGCAAGGCGCTCTGCGGTCATCGCCATGGGTGAGTTGACAAATGTATCATTGAGGCATTCCCACAAACTATCTTCGAGTTGACTTTGTCCGAGCGAAAGCCCCGTGCGTGCGCCACGGATTACGTGTGGTGCTTGACTCATGCTCTCGGTGCCACCAACTAAAACGCAATCTGCTTCCTTGCCGTTGATGAGTTGCGCGCCTTGTACGATCGCTTCAAAGCCAGAACCGCAGAGTCGATTCACCGTGACCGCAGGCGTGGGCACAGGCACTTCGGCGCGAAGACCGATGTGGCGTGCGAGATAAATTGCATCCTTTGAAGTTTGTAAAACATTGCCAAACACGACGTGATCAATTTGCTGTGGCGACACTGATGCAGCTTTGAGTGCCGCTTGTGCCGCATGCACCCCGAGATCAGTCGCTGAAAGTTTGGCAAGCGCCCCAAGATAGCTTCCGAAAGGCGTGCGCTGCGCAGCAAGGAAAAAAATCCGCTCGTTCAAATTTCTCTTCACAAGACCTCCAGAGGATTTTCATTTTATTCTTTGCATGGATAGCGGTGATAGGATATTAGCCCGGTATTGTGGAATCAATGAAAATCTTTGTTAGCCTGTTTTAAAAAAGGCTCTCAGATAACGAAAATGCTCGCGAAGTTTTGCGGTGAGCTTTGCGAGAATTATTCTTCGTGTTAGACATACTTGCTTATGGATTCTAATGAAGCATACATTGAACTCATCGATTTTATTTTTGAAGCGTAATCAGGGAGTGGCTATGGGTTTCAAGCAAATGGTGTTTGTGCTGTTCGTCCAGCTTTGCAGCATGACCCTGAGTGCCCGCGAAATTGTTGTTGGCATAGAGCCGGTGCCACGAAAGAACATGGCATTGATTTTCACGCCGGTGGTTTTGCCCGATCTGTTGACGGCCAAATTCGCGTTCGAATATCGCATGCACAACAAATTTAATGTGGTGTTTCCTATCGAGGCCAAGTGGATGGATTATCGCCGCGTGATCCGCATGGCTTCGAAGGTGTTTAATGCGCCCGATCAAAATGCCCCTGCATCGTGGTATGGCGACAAAAGCCAACTCAAGCCTGGATGGAACATCGATTTGTATCAGTTTAAAATCTCATCCGGTGTCGGCGTTAAGTACTTTCCGTTTAGTGAAGCCATGACCAATGCATTTTTCTTAAAAGCGATGTTCATGGGTGGCTATGAATTGCTGCATGCCTATGGCAAGGGCGAAGGGCGCAAAGACGGCGCGGTGTTTACCGAGGTATTTTCACTTGGCTATAACTGGGTCAAGAAAAATCGCTTCACGTTTGGTTTTGAAGCGGGGCAAGAATATACCTGGCACACCAATCCCATCAAAGGCATGCCCATATTACTCGACGGCTTCATGCCCTTTGTGCAACTCTCATTGGGCTTTACCATTTAGCGCCGCTATACTAAGTCGGGCTCATGAGCAGCTCAAGAGAATTTTCTCATATTCGCAAGGGTCAGCCGGGTATGGTGGATGTTGGCGGTAAGGCTATCACGTTGCGCACGGCGCATGCGGTCTCCTACGTGAAATTACCGTCGTCGATAACCGATGAATTTAATGGCACTGAGCTTCATTC